>SXQZ01000089.1 GCA_005792725.1 Actinomycetota bacterium | reverse complement strand
CGTGAACGGCCGCGTGCTGATGTACGCCGATCGCGAGACCGAGGCGATGCGGGTGGCGATGGACGAGACCGCCCGTCGTCGCGAGATCCAGCGCACGCACAACGCGGAGCACGGCATCACGCCCACGTCCATCCGAAAGGGGGTCTCGGACATCGTGGAGTTCCTGGGGCTCACGGGGACGGCGGGCCGACGCCGCCGCGGAGGCCGGGAGCACGCCGTGCCGGAGGGGGCAACGCCCGACGAGATCCGTCGCGTCATCGTGGAGGTGGAGCAGGAGATGCTCGCCGCGGCCGAGGAGCTGCGGTTCGAACGCGCCGCCGACCTGCGTGACCGCCTGGCCCGGCTCCGGGCCGCGCTGGACGAGGAGGCGGTCGGCGCGGGGGCCGGAACGTGATGGCCGGGGACGACCGCCCCGGGCCCGACCCGGCAATGGCGTTCCGCTCGCTCGCGGCACCGGGCCTGGAGGAGGACGACCTCGTCGCGGCCCGGTACGGCGCAAGCCGCCCCGATGCGATCTGGGGCGACGGCCGGCCGTCGCCCTTCCCGGCCTGCGGGGGTGAGTCCGCCGACGACGACGCGAACCGCCGGCGCCGGGAGGAGATCCTCCGGCGCTGGGATCCCACGCACCCCGGGCAACGGGCGAGGTGAGAACGAGTCTCATTTAGGCTAGGATGGCGCGCATGCCGCGCTATCGCCCCGGTCCCGCGATCAGCCTCCTTGCCGCGCTGCCGGTCGCATCGCTGATGCTCACGGCGTGTGGCGGGAGCGGTCCGGCGGGGACCACCGTCTCCGGCCCGCCGGTGATCGCCGTGACCACGCCCATCCTCGGTGCCGTTGTCGCGGATGCCGTGGGGGATGGGGCACGGGTGGAGGTTGTGATGCCCAACGGCAGCGACCCCCACGAGTGGCGGCCATCCGCGCGTGACGTGGCCACTCTCCAGGAGGCCGACCTGATCATCGAGAACGGTCTCGGGCTCGAGCAGGGCCTGACCGACGCCATCGCACGGGCGCGGGAGGACGGGACGCCGGTGTTCACGGCGACCGACCACGTGCAGGTGCGCCAGGTGGGAGCGGAGGAGTCGGTCGGGGGGGCCGGTGAGGGCGAGGGCGTCCCGGGCGCGGCCGACCCGCACTTCTGGACGGATCCCACGCAGATGCGCCGGGTCGTACTCGCGCTGCCCACGGCGGTGGAGGCGGCCACCGGGGCCGACATCACTGCCCCGGCCCGCCGCGAGGCAGCGGCGCTGGCCGCGCTCGACGGGGCCCTGGCAGCACGGGCGGCATTGGTGCCCGGGGGTGCCCGCGCGTTCGTGACCGGCCACGAGTCGCTGGGGTACCTGGCCGACCGTTACGGCTTCCGGCTGGTCGGTGCGGTGACGCCATCCGTCTCGTCGCAGGGGCAGGTCTCGGCCGCACACCTGACTGCGCTCGCCGCCAGAATGGAGCGGGCGGGCACGCGGGTGGTCTTCACGGACACCGGTACGCCCGGTCAGGTGGCCCGGGCGGTCGCCGACGAGACGGGCGCCACCGTGATTGACCTCCCGGCCCATGCACTGCCCGCCGACGGCGAGTACGCCACGTTCCTCGACGAGACCATGCGGCGCATCGCCGCCGCACTCGCCCCCGCGGGGGGTCAGTAGCCGTGGAGGTGCTCTGGGACCCCTTCGTGCAGAGCGCCTTCATGCAGCGCGCCCTCGTGGCCGCCGTGCTCGTCGCCGTCGCGACGGGTGTCGTCGGAACGCTCATGGTGCTACGCGGAATGGCGTTCCTGGGTGACGCGCTTGCACATGGGGTGCTGCCGGGCATCGCGGGCGCGCTGCTCATCGGCATCCCGTCGTTCATCGGGGCGCTCGCCGGGGCCGCCGTGATGATCGGTGGGGTCACGGCCGTCACCCGCCGCACCCGCCTGTCCGGGGACGTCGCCATCGGCCTGCTGTTCGTCGGAATGCTGGCGCTGGGCGTGGTGGTCGTGTCGCGGTCGTCGGAGTTCGCGGGGAGCCTCACGGAGATCCTCTTCGGCGAAGTGCTGGGCGTGTCGTGGACCGCCATCGCCTGGCAGGGGGCCGTTGCCGTGGTCGTGGTGGTACTGGCCTGGCTGCTGCAGAGGCCATTCCTGCTGATGGCAATGGATCCCGACCAGGCGCGGGTCGCGGGCTACCGGGTTGGGATCCTCGAGGCCGTCCTGCTGGGAATGATCGCCGTCACCGTGGTCGCATCCTTCACGGTGGTGGGAACGCTCTTGGTGTTCGGGATGCTGCTGGCGCCGGCGGGCACCGCCGCCCTGCTCACCCGGCGCGTGGGGCCGATGATGGCCCTCTCGTCCCTGATTGGCGCGCTGAGCGCCTATGCGGGCCTGCTCCTGTCGTGGCACTTCGACCTCGCCGCCGGTGCGATGATCGTGCTGGTGGCGATCGCCGTGTTCTTCGTGGTGCTGGTCGCACAGCCACTGGTTCCCTCCCGCCGCCCGCACCCGGAGCACGCATGAGCGGGGCGCTGGATCTCCGGGCCGCGGCCGTGGGCTACGGAGGCCGGGCGGTGGTCGCGGGGATCGACCTCACGGTCCGGCAGGGCCAATGGCTGGCGGTGGTCGGCACCAACGGCTCGGGCAAGAGCACGCTGCTGCGCACCATCGCGGGGCTGATCCCCCCGGTCGCGGGAGCCGTGCAGGTGCTGGGTGCTTCCCTGGGGCGCGGCGCGCCCTCGGTGTCCTACCTGTCGCAGTCTCACGAGCAGGGGTTCCTCCTGCCGATCCGGGCACGGGATGTGGTCCGCATGGGCCGCTGGCCGACCCGGGGCCTGGTGGGCCGCCTGCGCCCCGGGGATGAGGTGCTGGTCGACGCCGCGATGGACGCCATGGGGGTCCGCGATCTCGCCGGGATGCCGCTCGGGACCCTCTCGGGCGGCCAGTGCCAACGCGTGCACCTCGCGCAGGCCGCCTGCCGGCAGGCCGACCTGCTGCTGCTCGACGAGCCCACCTCGGGTCTCGACGCGGCCAGCCGCGAGCGCTACCTCGCCCTCATGGACGCCGAGCGTGCCCGGGGCGCGATCATCGTCAGCGCCACGCACGACGTGCGCGAGGCACAGCGGGCCGATCTGGTGCTGCTGGTGGCCGAGCGCGTGGTGGCGTGCGGTCCGCCCGGCGACGCCCTGACCGCGGGGGCGCTGGCCGAGGCCTTCGGCGTGGTCATCCCGGGCCCCGACGGGCCACTGGTGGTCGACCCGCACCACGGTCACGATCACCGCCACGGACCGGGTCCGGCCCACGTGCACGGGCGGGCACCCGGTCACGATCACCCGTAGGACCCGCGGCAGTCGAGCCGCATCCCGCCCACTTGCCCGGCGCGGCCCGGGCGCCCATCACGATCACGGCCGGGCACCGGGCCACGATCACCGGTAGGGGGCCGCCGGGTACCCGCCTGTGTGCCGGGTGTCGTCCTGCAGCGGGGGGCGCACCCGCCCGACCGCGTGCCGGTCGGGCGTGACGTGCGCCACCGTGCGAAACCTCTGCAACCGTTCCCCGTGAGGGGTACGCGTGCGCCGACTGATGACCGTGGTCATTCTGGGCACCGCTGCCCTCGTCCCGGGCGCAGTGGCCGGGACGTGGGGAAGCCCGGCCACGGACCTCTCCGGCGCGGGCCGGGATGCGTCCATTCCCCAGATCGCGGCCGATGCTCAGGGCTCGGTGACGGCGGTGTGGCAGCGATGGGAGGGCGGTACCTCGACGATTCAGGCCGCGCGCTACGCGGGTGGTGCGTGGGGCGGGACCGCAGACATCTCCGTCGGCGGCCAGAGTGCAGCCGCTCCCCAAGTCGCGGTCGACCCGCAGGGCTCCGCCACGGCGGTGTGGCAGCGTTCCAATGGCGTGAACAGCATTGTTCAGGCCGCGCGATACTCCGGCGGTGCGTGGGGTGTTCCCGCCAACCTGTCCGCAACACTCCAGAATGCGGGGGTCGCCCAGATCACGGTCGACCCACAGGGTCGCGTGACCGCGATCTGGGAACGCAACAACGGCATCAGGTTTGTCGTCCAGGTCGCCCGGTACTCCGACGGTGTGTGGTCCGCCGCGTCGGGTTTGTCGAACGAGGCGCAGGATGCACTCGACCCCCAGATTGCGGCCGACGCCCAGGGCGTCGTGACCGCGGTATGGCGGCGCTGGGACGGGACGACCAGCACCATTCAGGCATCCCGGTACTCCGGTGGCGGGTGGAGCGACCCCGTGAACCTGTCTGCCGCGGGCAGGGACGCGGTCGGCGTACAGATCGCGACTGATCCCCAAGGCGCCGCCACTGCGGTGTGGGTGCGGGAGAACGATGCAGGGGACGACATCGTTCAGGCATCTCGGTACTCCGGCGGTGGGTGGAGCGCCCCCGTGAACCTGTCAGCCGCGGGCCGGGATGCGACTGGCCCGCAGGTCACCGCCGACCCGCACGGAATCGCCACCGTGGTGTGGTACCGCGGGAACGAGGCCGGGAACAGCATCGTTCAGGCATCGCGCTACTCCGGCGATGGGTGGGGTCCTCCCGCGGGCCTGTCCGCCGTGGGCCGCAACGCAGGCGACGCCCAGATCGCGGCCGACACCCAGGGCGTCGCCACCGCGGTGTGGGTGCGGGTGAACGACGCCAGGAACGTCATCGTCCAGGCGTCCCGCTACTCCGGCGGTAGGTGGGGTGCCCCTGCTGATCTCTCCGCCGTGGGGCGGAATGCCACCACCCCCCAGGTCACCGTCGACCCCACGGGCGCGGTGACCACCGTGTGGGGGCGAGGTAATGGCCTGAACACCATCATTCAGGCCCTGCGGTACCTGTCCGAACCCTCGGCCCCGCGTGACCCGGTCGCCACCGCGGGGGTGGAGCAGGCGAGCGTCTCCTGGAGCGCCCCAACCATGGACGGTGGCTCTGCGGTTACCGCCTACACCGTGACCGCCTCGCCCGGCGGGGCCACGTGCAGCGCGACCGCTCCCACCACCTCGTGCACCGTGCACGGCCTCACGGGCGGGACTGCGCACACGTTCACCGTCACCGCCACCAATGGGGTCGGCACCTCCATGCCCTCAGCGCCCTCAGCGGCCGTGACCCCCCTCCGGGCGGTGTCCCTCACGGTCACCCTTCAGGCGTCGCGTACCCGGATCACCAGCGGGAGGCCGATGACGATCACCATCCGTACGGCGAGCACGGGGACGAAGGCCGCCACCGCGGTGAGGGCATGCCTCCCTCTGCCCAGGGGCCTGACCGTGGTCCGAACCGGTGGCGCCTCCCGGAAGGGGCGCACCCTGTGCTTCGCCCTGCGCACCGTTCCCGCACGCGCGCACCGCACCGGCACGGTGACCGTCCGTGCCGACGTCGTCCGGGCCGCAGTCACCCGGACGATCACTGCACGGGTGACATCCGGCAATGCCCCGACCGCCACGGCCACCGCTCGGACGGTACGGATCCGCCCCGGCGGGTAGACGGCGCACCGCTCCCAGGGGGCGACGCCGTCGTGGCGTGGCGGGGAATGGTGTCTGCGCTGGTGCCGGCGTCATGGCTGAGCCGGGAGCGGGGCGAGGTGACGTGCCCGGATCACCCGTAGGCGCCGTGGTGCACGGCCGTCGGCGGTCCCGGGAGGCGGGCGGCCGGGCGGGAACGCGGCAGGCGGGCTGACCGGCACCGGCCCCGGACGGCGACTACTCCGGCGACTGCACGCACCGTGCGCAGTAGCCGTGCAGGGTGATGTCATGGGCATCCACCCGGAAGCCCAGGCGGTCGGCCATCCCGTGGAGCGCGCGCTCGACCGCATCGTCCTCGATGGGTGTGACGTCGCCGCACCGGCGGCACACGGCGTGGTGGTGGTGCTCGCCGTCCGCGTGCGCGGGCTCATACCGGGACACGGGCCCACCCAGGTCCACCCGGTGCACCAGATGGAGGGCCGCGAGGGTATCGAGTGCCCGGTACACGCTGGCCCGGCCCGGCGTGGGCCCCGGGGCCGCGGCGAGTGCGTCGTGCACCTCACGTGCGCTCAGGCAGCAGTCCTGCCGGGCGAGCAGTTCCACCACCGCGCGGCGGGCACCCCCGGCACGCAGGCCGGCCGCTCTGATGGCGGCCTCGGCATTGCGCCCCCAGTCGGCGCGTTCACGGGCGGTAGTCACACCATCAATGTTCGCAGGCGGGGCGGTCGCCGGGGCGGGTTACGATGGCCCCGGTGAGTTCGATCCGCGTCGTCGGTGCCCGGGAGCACAACCTCAAGGACGTGAGCGTCGAGATCCCGCGGGACCGGCTCGTCGTCATCACCGGCCTGTCGGGATCGGGAAAGTCCAGCCTCGCCTTCG
>SXQZ01000088.1 GCA_005792725.1 Actinomycetota bacterium | reverse complement strand
TTCGAGTTGACCAGCACGATGCGGTAGCCCTCGTCACGCAGCGCACGGCAGCCCTGAGCGCCCGAGTAGTCGAACTCCCCGGCCTGGCCGATGACGATGGGCCCGCTCCCGAGCACCATGATCGTGCGGATGTCCTCGCGACGCGGCATCAGGCGGCGACCCGGTCGCGGAAGGCCCGGAAGAGGTACGTGGCGTCATGCGGACCCGGGCGCGCCTCCGGGTGGTACTGCACCGAGGAGGCCATGAGGTCGGGGGCCGCGATGCCCTCCACGCTGCCGTCGAACAGGCTCGTGCGGGTCACCACGACCCCGTCGGGGAGGGCGTCGGCGACCACGGCGTACCCGTGGTTCTGCACGGTGATCTCCACCACCCCGTCCTCCGCGCGTTGCACCGGATGGTTGGCACCGCGGTGGCCGAACGGCAACTTCGCGGTCCGGAGCCCGAGGGCGTGGGCGAGGAGCTGGTGGCCGAGGCAGATGCCGAACACGGGGACCTTCCCGAGCACGCCCGACAGGGCGTCGATCACCGGGGCGCACGCGGCCGGGTCGCCCGGGCCGTTTGAGATGAACACCCCATCCGGCCCGAGGGCCAGGATCTCGTTGGCGGTGGTCCCCGCCGGTACGACCTCGACGCGCATCCCCGCCGCCGCCAGCCCGTTGAGGATTCCCTCCTTCATCCCGCAGTCCACGGCGACGATGGCCGGGCCTGCGTCGCCCAGGGTGCGCCGTGCCCCGGCCGCCACGACGGAGAGGTCGCGTCCGTCGAGACGGGGGTGCTCGCGCGCGAGGGCCATCAGTTCCTCGGGACCCATCTCGGTGCTGACCCCGCCCCGCATGGCACCGTGGTCGCGCAGATGGCGCACGAGCCGGCGGGTGTCCGCATCCTCCACCGCGACCACGCCCTGGGCCGCGAGCCACGACCGGAACCCCACGGGCCCCGCCACACCGGGGGCATCCCCGATGCGGGTGGCGATGACGGCCGCCGGCCATACCCGGTCGCTCTCCCGCGCGTGATCCCCGGTCCCGTAGTTACCGATCATCGGAGCGCTGAAGGTGAGGATCTGCCCGAGGTACGACGGGTCGGTCACCGATTCCTGGTAGCCGTTCATTCCCGTGGTGAACACCATTTCGCCCAGCGCCGTGCCGCGCGCGCCGACCGAGCGGCACGGCAGCACCATGCCGTCCTCGAGCACGATGACCGCGTCGGTCATCGCACCAGCGCCGAGATCGCCTTGAACTCCGGACCGCCCGCCTGCGCGAGCATCTCGAACAGCACCATCTCGGAGGAGGTCACATGCGCCCCGGCGCGGGCGGCCTTGTCGAGGCCCGCCTGCCGGTTGGCCGCGGTACGGGAGCCAACCGCGTCGGCGGCGACGTGCACGGATGCCCCCCGGGCAAGGAGATCGTGCACGGTCTGGTTCACGCACACGTGGCCCTCGATGCCGCATACCACCCAGGTGTTGCACCGGGCGTCGTCGTACGCGGCCTCGAAGCCCTCGACCCCGCAGGCCGAGAAGCGCGTCTTCGCGATCACGGGGGTGCCCGCGGGCAGCCGGTCGGCGAGGGCGGGCACGGTGGCGCCCAGGCCCTTCGGGTACTGCTCGGTCACGATGACCGGACGGCCCATCACCGCGAACCCCTCGGCGAGGAGTCCACAATTCGCCACGACCTCGTCGAACCGGTCGATCACCGGCTGAAACGCTTCCTGCACGTCAATGACCACCAGTCCGGTGTCGTCGCGTGACGCGAGCGCGGGATGACGATTACTCATGGGTCCCTCCGGTAGACGTCCTGGCCCCCGGCGAGCGTCATGACGACGCGCCCGGTGAGCACCATTCCGGGGAACGCCGTGTTGGCCGACTTGCCGGCCCACGGCCGGTCCCCCACCCGGTCGGTGGCCGCCAGATCCACCACGGCCAGGTTCGCGGGTGCCCCGTCGGCCAGCGTCGGGACCGGCAGTCCGAAGATCCGCGCGGGATTCGTGCTCATCCGCAGGATCAGGTCGTCGAGCGGCATCCGCCCCCCCAGCACCAACTCGGTGTGGCAGGCCGCAAACGCCGTCTCGAGGCCGATCACCCCGAAGGGGGCGGCGGCGAATGTGTCCTCCTTCTCGTCGGCGGGGTGCGGCGCGTGGTCGGTGGCGATGCAGTCGATGGTACCGTCCGCCAGCGCCGCGATCAGCGCCTCGCGGTCGTCCGGTGAGCGCAGCGGCGGGTTCATCTTGCACCGGGCGGGATCGGGGTCGGCGCCCACGGCCTCGTCGGTGAGCAGCAGGTGGTGAGGCGTGACCTCGGCCGTCACCTGCACGCCGCGCGCCTTCGCCCGGCGGATCTCCTCGACCGTCTCGCGGGCCGACACGTGGCAGATGTGGATGCGGCCGGACTCGTACCCGGCCAGGGCGCAGTCGCGCGCCACCTGAATGGCCTCGGACACTCCGGGGATGCCGGGGAGCCCGATGCGCGCCGAGACGACGCCCTCGTGCATGACCCCGGCCCCCGAGAGGTCCATATCCTCCTCGTGCAGGGTGAAGAGCAGCCCCGCGGCCTTCTGGTACTGCAGGGCGCGGCGCATCACCAGCGCGCTCCCCACCGGCACGCCGTCATCGGACAGCGCGGCGGCGCCCGCCTCGGCCAGGTCACCGTGCCCGGTGAGCGCGTCACCCCGCTGCCCCACGGTGATCGCAGGGATGAAGCCCGTGGGCACAACGGCCTCACGGGCCGCACGCTCAAGCAGCGATCCGAGGATGCTCGGGTTGTCGGTGGGCGGCTGGGTATTGGGCATGGCAAGCACGGTCACCACGCCCCCGGCCGCCGCCCCGGCCGTGCCGCTCGCGATGTCCTCGGCGTGTTCCTTGCCCGGGGTGCGCAGGTGAACGTGTACATCCACCAGCCCGGGGATCACCGTGAGCCCCGTGCCATCGATCCCCTCGAGCCCCGTTGGGTCGCCGCCGATCCGGCCATCGCGGATGACGAGGTCACCCGTGCGGTCCATGCCCGCCGCGGGGTCCAGGATCCGCGCGCCGCGGATGACGACATTGGCGGCAGCGCCGGGCCTCTGCGGGAGGCGGACGCGGGGGTTGGGCGCCACGGTGCTCATGCGGCCTGCCGCACGGTGGCATCGGCCGGCGCGCGGGCCGCCCCCGTGAGCACCTCGTAGAGCACCGCCATCCGCACCACCAGTCCATTGGCCGCCTGGGCCTCGATGAGTGTCCCGGGATCGTCCACGACGGCCCCGCTGATCTCGACCCCGCGGTTCACGGGGCCGGCATGCATCACGCGCTGCCCCGGGCGCAGGCGCACGTGGTCCACCTGGTACATCCGCGCGTACTCCTCGAGCGAGGGGACGAACCCGCCCGCCCCCATGCGCTCGTGCTGCATGCGCAGCACGTACACGATGTCGGCGTCCCCGATGTCCCGGATGTCGGACGAGACGTCCGCCCCGAGGGCCTCACCCAGATGCCGTGGCACCAGGGTGGGCGGTGCCACCACCTGAACGCGCGCGCCCATCATCCGGAACGCGCGGATACCCGACCGTGCCACCCGGGAGTGCAGCACATCCCCCACGAAGGCCACGTGCATCCCCTCGACCGGACCCACCTCGCGCTGGACGGTGTAGAGGTCGAGCAGGGCCTGGGTGGGGTGCTCACCCGTCCCGTCACCGGCATTCACGACGGCCGCATCGGTGTACCGCCCGGCCACCGCGCATGCCCCCACCTGCGGGTGGCGGATCACGAACACATCGGGCCCGTAGGCCTCGAGGGTGAGGATGGTGTCCTTCAGGCTCTCGCCCTTGTCCATGCTCGTGCCGGACCCCCGGATTCCGACGACGTCGGCCGACAGGCGC
>SXQZ01000087.1 GCA_005792725.1 Actinomycetota bacterium | reverse complement strand
GGGCGCGGGGGAGCGCCTCGCCGCGGTTGCGGAGCGGCGTGATGCGGCGCGTGTGGCCCTCGACGCCGCCGCGGCCGCGCTCGCCCTGGCGCAGGCGGCCTTCGAACTGGCGGACCGCGACGACACGCACCTGCGCGACCTGTTCGATCACACCCAGTTGCGGCAGCGACGCACGCGGGTCGCCGAGGCCGACCGCCTGATCGCCGACGGCGAGGCGTTTCTCGCCGCGTGCCGGGTGGACGATGTCCTCATGCGGCGCATCGAGGCGGCGGCGGAGGAGAGCGCCGAGGCCCGCGGCCGGCGGGAGGCCGGTGCCATGCGCGTGCGCGTGACCGCCGAGGCGGAGGTGCGCCTGGAGTTCGAGGGGGCGACGCACGACCTCGCCGCGGGTGAGGTGGCCGATCTCGCGCCGCCCCCCGGCGCCGGGATGCGCATCCCGGGGGTGGCCCGCATCGAGTTCGGTGATCCGCTGGCCCGGGATCCGGCTTCCGACGACCCCGGGGCGGCGCTCGCGGCCCTGCTGCGGGAGGCGGGCGTGGGCGCCGACCCCGAGGGCGTCGCGACGGCGCGGGACCTGCTGCGGCGGCGTGGCGAGGAGGAGGCACGGGTCCACGCCGCCCGGGGATCCCGGGCGGCGGATCTCGACGACCTCACCCCGGACGAGATGGACGGCAAGATCACCCGCGCCGATGAGCGCATCACGACCTACCGCGAGGCCCGCTCGGCCGACGTGCCGTTGCCCGTCGACCGTGAGGCCACCAAGCGCGTCCGGGCCGAGGCGGAGTCCGCGGCCGCGGCCGCGCGGGAGGTCGTGGAGCGGACCCGCGGGGATCATGACGCCGCGGAGGCCGTGCTGCGGAACGCCGACATGGAGCAGGCGGGTCGTTCCGAGCGCACGACCCTCGTGGAGGAGCGTGTCGCCGCGGCGCGGTTGGTACTCGAGGCGGCCCGGGCCGAGACGTCGGACGAGGGGATTGAGCGGGCGGCCGACGAGGCATCGTGTGCCGCAGGCGAGGCCCGTGCGGTGGCGCAGGCGGCAGCGACGGCATCCGGGCAGGCGGATGCCGTTTCGGTGACCGCGCGCCTCGGGAATGCACGCAAGGCCCTGTCGCGCCTCGACGCGGAGCGGGGTGACGCGCGCGTCGCCATTGCGACGCTCGAGGCCACCGTCGAGCGCGACGGCGACCTGGGGCTGGCGGGACGGGTCTCCAGCACGGAGGCCGCGGTCGAGCATGCCCGCACGGACCTCGCCGCGGCGGACCGCCGCGCCCGCGCCGTGGCGCTGCTGCACGAGGTGGTCATGCGCCATCGCGATGAGGCGCACCGTGCCTACGTGGCCCCGTATCGCGCCGAGGTGGAGCGGCTCGCCCGGGGCGTCTTCGGCCCCGGGATCTCGGTGGACGTGGCCCATGAGGACCTCGGGATCATCAGCCGGACCCTCAACGGGCGCACGTTGCGGCTTGCGGACCTCTCGGGGGGCGCCCGCGAACAGCTCGCCATCATCGGGCGCCTGGCGGCGGCGGGTATCGCCGCGGGGACGGACGGGGGGGACGGCGCGGTGCCCGTGATCATGGACGACGTGCTCGGCTTCACCGACGCCTCGCGCCTGGAGGGGCTCGGGGCCGCCCTGGTCGCTGCGGGCGAGCGTACGCAGGTGATCGTGCTCACCTGTGCTCCCGAGCGCTACGCCGCGATCGGCTCGGCGACCACGGTGCGCATGGAACCCCGCGGCCGCTGACCCCGCGGATACGGGCCCGCCGCCGTTGCCGCCGGGGTTCCCGCCGTGCGGGTTCGCCGTCCCGCCGCGGCACCGGCACCTATCATCGGCACCATGTCCTCACCCGGGAAGGCTGAGTGCATCGGTGTGATCGTCGTAGATCACGGCAGCCGGCGCGCCGAGAGCAACGAGATGCTGGAACGCCTCACCCGCACCGCGATCTCGGAGCGTCTGGCGTACGGCATCGTCGAGCCTGCGCACATGGAACTTGCGGAGCCGTCCATCGGGACGGCATTCGACCGCTGCGTCGGGCGCGGGGCGACGCTGGTGGTGATTCAGCCCTACTTCCTGTTGCCCGGCCGGCATTGGAACCAGGACATCCCGGAGCTCGCGGCACACGCAGCCGCAGGTCATCCGGGCGTGTCGTACCTGGTGGCGGCGCCCTTCGGGCTGCACCCGCTGATGGCGGAGGTCGTGAGCGCCCGGGTGGACCACTGCCTCGCGCACATCCGCGGGGAGGCCCCGGAGTGTGAGGCCTGCGCCGGCACCGGGGTGTGCCGCCTCCGGACCGCCGGTGCCGAGGAGGCCACCGCCTGCTGAGCACGGCGCAGGCCGGGACGGGGCATGGCGCCCCGCCCCGGCCCGCGTGCGCCTACCCGCGCTTCTTCGGTGTGGCCTTCTTCAGGGCCTTCTTCGCGGTGGCGGTCGCCTTCTTCACGTCCTTCTTCGCGGTGGCGGTGACCTTGCCGGTCGTCCGCTTCGCGGCCGTGGTGGCCTGCTTCACATCCTTCGTCGCCGTGGCGGCGGCCTTGCTGGTGGTCCGCTTCGCGGCGGCGGTCACCTTCTTCGCGTCGGCCTTCACCGTCGCGACGGCCTTCTGCTCGGCCTTCCCGACGACGGCCAGCGACGTGAAGGTGCCGTTCGCCGCCGCCCTGAGGGCGGTACCGGGGACGAAGCGCACCACCTTGCGGGCGGGGATCTTGACCTTCTGGCCGGGGTTCTGCGGGTTGACGCCCATGCGCGCCGCGCGGTGCGACACGGTGAACGTGCCGAAGCCGAGGAACGCGATGCGCTCGCCCTTGTGGACGCCCTCCTTGAGGAGGTCGAGGAAGTGCCTGGTCACGTCGGTGGCCTGGGCCACCGACAGGTCGGTACGCGTGGCGAGGGCCCTCGCGAACTCGCTCGTGTTCATTCGATCACCTTCTGGGTTGGAATCGCGGGTCGCGCCCCGGGTGAGGCGATGGGACGACACTACCAGCGGGCCTGCGTCGTTCCCCGGGAGGGTTCACCTATCGGTGGGGCGAACCGGAAGGGCGAGATGACGGCCGACGGGGACATCACGCGGAGTGGCCAGATGAGCCTCGTACATCCCGACCTCGTGCCGGGCGATCAGGTGAGGTTCCCGCACCGGCGCGGCTGGCGGTTCGGTGTGCTCGTCGGGTTCGACGGGCGCGACGCGGTCATCGCCGCGCGCGACGGGCGCACGCGGGAGCGGGTGCCGGCCGGC
>SXQZ01000009.1 GCA_005792725.1 Actinomycetota bacterium | reverse complement strand
TGAGCTACGACCCTTCGTCCCCCGCGCCGGTGACCCGGCGGACCTGCTCCTACCGCGTCTCGCGGTGCTCCGTGTGGCGGCCGCACCAGCGGCAGTACTTCGAGAGCGCCACGCGGTCGGGCGTGTTGCGCTTGCTCTTATTCGACTGGTAGTTGCGCCTCTTGCAGTCCTGGCATGCCAGGGTCACGGCGATGCGCTGGCCGGTCTTGCCCACAGGGAAGCCTCCGGTCGTTGGCGGGTCCGGGAAGGTACCACAGTGATTTGGTCACCTCGGTAGCCTGCCGCCATGACCGCCGAATGGAGTGACTGGTACACGCGGGAGGACACCACCCGATGGGTGCTCCCCCGGATCCTCCGGGAGCGCGCGGACGCGCATCCCGACCGGCCCTACATCCGCTTCGGGACCGGCGAGTGGGTGACCTACGGGGAGATCGACGCGCGGGCCAACCGCATCGCCAACGCCCTTCTGGCCCGGGGGCTGGTCAAGGGCGAGTGCGTGAGCACGCTGATGCCCAACTCGGTGGATCAGGTGGCGCTGTGGTTCGGGATCCTGCGGGCAGGCGGCGTGCAGTCGCCCATCAACCTCGCGTACCGCGGCGACTTCCTGTCATGGGTCATCAACCTGCCGCAGTCACGGTTCCTGGTCGTGAGCGATGACCTTCTCGACCGGCTCGACCACGTGGCGGCGGACCTCCCCGTGCTCGAGCGCGTCCTCATCTGGGAGTCGGGCGAACGGAACGGCCCCGACCCGGGTGTGGCACACGAACCGTTCGGGGTGCTGGACGACGCGCCGGACTCCGACCCGGGCGTCGACGTGTCGTGGGTGGACGACGCACGCATCATGTTCACGTCGGGAACCACCGGACGCAGCAAGGGCGTGATCAAGCAGCACGCGTCCGACTACTTCTCGGGGCGCACGTACATCGAGGTGTGCGGGGTCACCGCGGACGACGTCCTCTACACCTGCCTGCCGCTCTTCCACAGCAACGCGCAGGTGCTGGCCTGCTACCCGGCGCTGATCGCCGGGGCCCGCATCCAGTTGTCGGCCCGGTACTCCTCAACGAACTTCTGGCGCGAGGTCACCGAATGCGGCGCGACCCTTCTCAACACGGTCAGCGCCATGAACTACTTCATCTGGAACACCGCGCCGGGCGAATACGACCGCGCCCACCAGGTGGAGCGCATCATGGCGATGCCGGCGCCCGCGGACATCTACCACGCATTCCAGGAGCGCTTCGGCATCCGGTGGCACGAGGGGTACGGGCTCACCGAGACCGGGATGGTCACGTACGTGCCCCCGGGCATCGAGAAGCCGGGCTCCTGCGGGATGTCGTCACCGGGCTTCGAGGTGAGCGTGGTCGAGCCCGGCACGGACCGGCCCCGGGCGCACGGGGAACCCGGGGAGATCGTGGTGGACATGAGGCTTCCGAACATCGTCATGCGCGCCTACGCCGGCATGCCCGAGAAGACAGCCGAGGACTTCCGCAACCTCAAGCTGCACACGGGCGACCTCGGCGTGATGGACGACGACGGCTACCTGTACTTCAAGGACCGCGTGAAGGACTACATCCGCCGGCGCGGGGAGAACGTGTCGTCCATGGAGGTCGAACGCGTCGTGGCCTCGCACCCGGCGGTGCTCGAGGCCGCCGCGGTGGGCGTGGCCTCCGGCGAGGGGGCCGGGGCGGAGCAGGAGATCCTCATCTGCATTGTTGCGCGCAACGTCCCGCCCGACCCGCATGAACTCCTCGAGTACTGCGCTGAGAGGATGCCGTACTTCGCGGTGCCCCGGTACGTGCGGTTCATGGAACACCTGCCGAAGACCCCGACCGAGCGCGTGCGCAAGGTCGAACTGCGCGAGATGGGTCTTGACGATGACGTGTACGACCGCGTCACGAGCGGGCCCAAGATCTCGGCATGAGCGACGACGACCTCGACCTCGGCGAGGCCGCGGCGTTCATCCTGGGCGCACGCCCGGCCCTGGGCGAGGACGACGTGTGGACCGTGCTCAACGAGCTGCAGGACCCCCCCGTGCGCAGCGCCGACGGCATGGCCGTGGACCTCATCACGCGCCTGCACCCGCACATGCGACCGAAGGCCATCCGCATGGTGCTGGACGAGTGGCGCGAGTACGCGCGCCTTGCCATCGAGAGCGACTGGGACTGACAACCCCCGGCGCCGGGCGCCGGGGTCCGGCGTTTCACCCGCTCCCGATGCCGCCGGCATCGGGAGCGGGTGAAACCCTCACACGGCCGGTGGGTTCGGGAGCGGGAGCAGCACCTCACATGCCGCGGCATCCGTGAGCACGTCGAGGCCTTGGTCATAGATGATGCGGTCGTTGCCGGAGCCACAGGTGATGGTGTCGCGCTCCCGATCACCCTCTTGGATGTCGTCATTACCGGGGCCCCCGTTGACCCGATCCCGGCCCGGGTCGCCCCCGATCACATCGTTTCCGGGGCCCCCGTTGACGATGTCATTGCCCCTGTCCCCGATGAGATTGTCCGGGCCGTTGCCGCCCGTCAGGCGGTCGGCACCTCGCCCACCGCCGAGCAAGTCCCTGCCGTTGCCGCCGGTGAGCACGTCCGGACCCTTCGCCCCGTACAGGCAGTCCGCCCCACCGAGCCCCAGGAACGTCACGCCCGCCGTATCGGTGTTGCGCGTGACGAACCAGTCCGGACCGGAGGTGCCGGTGACCGTGCCGACCAGGCCCGTCTGCGGGGTACCGGTGCAACCCGACGCGTGCGACCACGACGCCGACCCGGCCGCCGGGATGGCGACGAGTGCCGCCGTGAGGACGACGGCAGATACCGCGCCCGCCTTGCGGATGTCCATGGAAAGCCTCCTCGGTTCCGCTCAATTCATAGCACCCCGGAGAAACGCCCGGACCCGTCCCGGGCACGTGGGCACCCCCGCGCTCATGGATGCGCGATCGCGTAACGCAACATCGGGCGCAGGTGCCCCCGGGGCGCTGCCGACATGCGGACCCGGGTCCCTACCCGGTGCCTACCGGCGGGCCCTCGCTCCCACGTTGCGGCCCACGAGGATGTCCCTCGCCTGATTGAGGGCCACCGTCATGTCGGCGGCCCGGGCCTGCAGGTCGGGGTGCATCCCGGTGAGGCGGTCGGGGTGGCACCGCGCCACCTGGCGGCGCCATGCCCGCTCCACCTCGGCCGCAGACGGGCGGGGGCCCACGCCGAGCAGGTCGGCGGCCTCGGTGGCACTCGCCGGCGCGATAATGCCCCCCGACTGGCGGGCATCGAGAAGGCCCTGCGCCAGGGTGCGCAGGCGCGCCTTCTCGGCCTGCATCGCCCCCCACTCATCATCGAGCGCCTCATGCCGCTCGGACAGCCGGGCCCGCTCCTCGCGCACCTCCTCGGCCAGCGATGTGAGCGCCCGGTCACGCGGGCTGCCGTCGCTGCGCAGGAGGTTCATCATCACGTCGGGGTCGGCCGGGGGCGGCACGTCGGCGGGAACGGGGCGGCCCTGCCCTGATTGCCCCTGACGCACCAGGGCGATGACCTCGTCGAGCCGGAGATGGGCCGAGTTGGACATGCCCGGTCCGTCCGAGGGGGCGAGGCGCACCAGTGCGAGGGAGTCCCACGATGGGTCCACGATGAAGGACGAGGAGGAGCGGCCGACAAGCATCACGCGGCGCTCGGGGCGGGCCCGGTGGCCGAGCAGGGCGAACCGCGCCTGCGGGGCTTCACCGCCCCGGAGGGCGACGACCTCGTCGCCGAGGTCCTCGAGGCGCCGTGCCACCTCGCGGCCGTCGGGTCCCCCGTGCGCCACGGCGCGCGCCGCGACCAGAGCACCGTCGAGCCCGGCCGCGCCCTCGCCCTGCCCGACGGCGAGCACGGCCCACCAGCGGGTCCACGGGTCGTCGTCCGGGGCGGCCGCGAGGGCGCGGCCGGCCTCCACGGGGTGATCCAGCGACTGGAGCACGGCGGCGAGCGCAGGACGCGCGGACCGGTCTCCCAGCGATGCCGCCAGGGCCAGGAGTGCCACCTGGCGCCACCTCGCGGCATCGCCTCGGGTGGGAGTTGACCCGCCGGCGCGGGTGAAGGACTCGCTCACCGCGCCAACGGTAGTGCAGCGCCGTGGCCATTCCGGGCGGGAGGTATGACCAGATGGTGACTAGACTCCGGCCATGGCCACCGCTGAGCCCACCCACGTACCGGTGCACGAGGCGAAGGCGAAGTTCTCCGAGATGCTCCGCCGGGTCGGCCGTGGCGAGGAGATCGTCGTCACGCGGCACGGCCGGGAAGTCGCGCGAATCGTGCCGGCGGCGAGCCCGGCGCCGTCACGTGAGGAGTGGGCCGCCAACCTCCTGGCGCTCCGGAGATCGCTCGCGGGGCGGGCGACGGGTGACGAGATCGTGCAGTGGATCCATGAGGGACGCCGCTACTGACGGGCATCGTGCTCGACGCATCGGCCGCTCTCGTCCTCGTGCTCGAGGACGAGGCGGTGGCACCGGTCATGCCGATCCTCGACGCCCTGCGGACGGGGGACGCGGTGGTACCCGCCCTGTGGTGGTTCGAGGTCGCGAGCGGGCTTGACGTCGCCCGGCGGCGGGGCCGCATCGACGCGGTGGAGACAGCCCGGGCCGTCGAGGCCCTCGTGTCTCTGAACGCCGTGCGCGACGACGAGCCGGTGGACATCGGTGTGCTCATCGCCATCGCCGAACGCCACGGGGTCTCGACCTACGACGCCGCCTACGTGGGCCTGGCGCTGAGGCGGGGGCTCCGTCTCGCGACGATTGACGCACGCCTCGCCCGCGCAGCCCGCAGCGCCGGGGTGCCGCTGGTCCCATGAATGGGGTGCGGGCACCCGGGCCCGGACGCTGCCAGCATCGGGCCGTGCCCAACCGCCTCGCTGACGAGCCCTCCCTCTATCTGCGCCAGCACGCGGACAACCCCGTGGATTGGTGGTCGTGGGGACCCGAGGCATTCGCCGATGCCCGTTCGCGCGACGTGCCCGTGCTGCTGTCGATCGGCTACTCGTCGTGCCACTGGTGCCATGTGATGGCGCATGAGTCGTTCGAGGACCGCACGACCGCCGGGATGATGAACGCCGACTTCACCCCGGTGAAGGTGGACCGTGAGGAGCACCCGGACGTTGACGCCCTCTACATGCAGGCCACCCTCGCAATGACCGGGCAGGGCGGCTGGCCCATGACGGTGTTCCTCACGCCCGACGGCGAGCCGTTCCACGCCGGGACCTACTTCCCGCCCGAGCCACGGCATGGCATGCCGTCGTTCATCCAGGTGCTGGAGGGGGTGAGCGAGGCATGGCGCGAGCGGCGTGATCAGGTGATGCGCCAGGCCGGCATGCTCACCGACGGCATCCGGGGGGAGTCGGGCGTCCGGGCACCGGGGCCCGCCCCCGATGCCGACGCGCTGGACGCAGCCGTTCACCTGCTTGGCCGTACCTACGACGACGCCCACGGGGGGTTCGGCGGCGCGCCCAAGTTCCCCCCGTCCGTGGTGATCGACCTGCTGCTGCGCCGCCACTGGGCCGGCCGCGACGACGGCCGTGCGTGCGCCATGGCCACGGGCACCCTGGACGCCATGGCGGCCGGTGGCGTGTTCGACCAGGTCGGCGG
>SXQZ01000086.1 GCA_005792725.1 Actinomycetota bacterium | reverse complement strand
GCGCGAGCAGGGCATAACCATCGACGTCGCCTACCGCTCGTTCGATGCCCAGGGGCGGCGGATACTCTTGGGCGACGCCCCGGGCCACGAGCAGTACACGCGCAACATGGTGACCGCTGCCGCCGGCGCCGACGTAGCGATCCTGCTCGTGGATGCCAAGAACGGGCTCACCGCCCAGACGCGCCGGCACCTGGCCATCTGCGCGATGCTCGGCATCCACGATGTCATCGGGTGCGTGAACAAGATCGACCTCGTGGACTACGACCGGGCCCGCTTCGACGAGGTCGCCGCCGCGCTGGTGGCCGCGTCCCGGGCGGTGGACGGGCCGGGTATCACGGCGATCCCGCTGTCGGCGCTCGAGGGCGTGAACATCACGCGGCGGTCCGACGCCACGGCCTGGTACGACGGGCCCACGGTTCTCGATGCGCTGCACGACCTCGATCGCAACGTGGCCGAGGAGGAGTTCCGCATGCCGGTGCAGTGGGTCATCCGGCACGACGAGGGCGGCATCGACGTCCGCGGCCTCGCCGGGCGCATCACCAGCGGCACCGTGTCCGTGGGGGACGAGGTGGTGGCCCTCCCGTCGGGTCGTGCCTCGCGCATCCGTCGCATCGATGTCCTGGGCGAGGAGCGCGCCAGCGCGAGCGCCCCCCTCAGCGTGACCCTGCACCTCGAGGACGACCTTGACGTGTCCCGGGGTGACGTGGTGGCCCCGGTGGCCAACGCGCCCGCGGTGACGTCCCGGTTCACCGCCACCATCGCGTGGCTCGACGAGGCCCCGCTCACCGCCCCGGCGCGGCTCGAGGCGCGCCAGAGCAACCGTCTGGTCCCGGTCATCGTCGAGGCGCTGCACGAGCGGCTCGACCTCGACACGATGGACCACGTCGCCACCGAGGCCCTCGCGGTGAACGACCTCGGGATCGCCACGATCCTCGCGGCTCAGCCCATGGCGCTCGAGGCCTACCGCGCGAACCGCGAGATGGGCAGCATGGTGCTGGTGGACCCGGGGAGCAACCGCACGGTCGCCGCCGTGATGGTGCGCGAGGTGCTCGGGGGCTGACCGCCGCCGGGCGCCGTGCGTGGTTACCAGCGGCGGCGCACCCCATAGGCATCGACGGCGAGGTCGGCCGAGAGGAGCACGGCGTCTTCCTCCAGGGCCTGGGCGGCGAGCAGGCGGTCGAATGGGTCGCGGTGGTGCCATGGCAGGTCGGCGATGCGTCTGGCGTGGGCCGCGCTCACCGGCAGCTCACGTGCCCCACCGGCCACGAGCGCCGCGGTGACAGGGCCGGGTACGTCGATCGTGCCGAGCGACGCCTTGAGCGCGATCTCCCACTCGACCACCGCGCGGGCGAGCACCTCATGCCGGCCCGATGTGAGCAGCCGTCCCGCGCGGCCGCCGAGTCGTGGTGATCCCTCCAGTCACCACAGGGCCGCATGGGTGTCAAGCAGCAGCCTCAGCGGGCGCCGAGGGCGTCGGAGATATCCGGGGGGAGGGCCTCCATGTCCTCGGCGACCTTGACCCGGCCCTGCCACGTACCCCGGAGGGACGCCATGGACGGGGGATCGGGGGTGATGGCCACCAGCCGCCCCACGGGCTCGCCATGCCGTGTGATCACCACATCGTCGCCCGCCAAGGCGCGGTCCACCAGTCGCGACAGGTTCGACTTGGCCTCGTGCATGCCGACGCTCACCATGGCGCAACGCCAGCAACAAATCGAGCCCGGTGAGGCATAAGACTACGCCCGTTCGTGGAGCGGGTCCGCCGACGTCCGTGCTGCCCCTGATCCCGCGGGGATCCGGGCACCGAATGGACGCGCACGCGCGACGGGTCTACGGTGCGGACGTGCCGTCCGTCACCGCACGCATCTCCGCGGCCCTCGCCGCCGGCGGCGCCACGCGCCGGGCGCTCGATGTGCCCGAGGGCGCCACGGTGGCCGACGCGATCGCCATTCTTGAGGCCGACCTCGGAATGGCCCCGGGGGCCCTGCACGCGGCGGCGGTGAGCATGGGGGGTGCGATCGTCGGTCACGACCGCGTGCTCCCCGGGGACGCGGAGATCGCGGTGGTCATTCCGGTGGCCGGCGGCTGACGCGCCGCGGCGGACCCGGCGTCAGGCGGCGGGGCCGTACTGCTCGATGGCCAGATCGGCGAGGCCGGCCCGCTCCAGATTCCCGACCGGGGCCCGGAAGGTCACCTGGATCACGCCCGGCGCGCGGCCGATCTCGATGCCGCCGGAGATCGTGGCGCGGTTCATGACCTCGGGCACCTCCATACCCAGCAGCGTGGCCGCCCGGCCGAGGCCGTTCGCGATCGCCGAGTTGAGGTCGGGCCCGGTGCCGACCACCGAGATCGGCAGGCTGCGCTCCAGCGGGGCACCGCCGCTGCCGGCGGCGAGCGCCTCGGCCCGCACGCGTTCGTCGGCGGTGATGGGGCGGGCGAGGAACGGCAGGTCATCGGCCAGCGGGAAGATGACCGGGCCGTCAATGCCCAGCCCCTTACGCACCTCCACCTGCAGGGTCACGGTGCCTGACACGTCCGCGGTGTGGCCCGCGATCTCGCCGTCGCCCTGAAGGGCGTGCATGTCGCCCATGTAGACCCCGCCGCCGGGGATCTTCACCGGGCACACGAGGATGGCCCCCGGGCGCACGACGTCAATGTCCATGTGGCCGTCGGTGCGCGCCTCGAGCTGCTCGGCCGTCACGGCGTGCGCGTGCGGGGCGCCCACGAGGAAGTTGCCGAAGTCGCCCGCGTTGTGGGAGTCAGGGAGGTCAATGGCCGGCACGGTGCCCAGCTGGCCCATGAACGGCCGCATACGTGAGATGACGCCCACGAGGTCCCCGGGGGCGAACAGCAGGATGGGGTTCTGGATGGAGTTGCCCGGCAGCGCGGCGTGGCGCGCGGCATCGCGCGCGTAGTACTCGGCCTGGGCCCGGTCCACCGTGACCCCGAGCGAGCGGGTGTCGTCGAACGCGATGGTGTAGCCGTTGGTGAAGGTGAACGGCGCGGCCGACGCCCCGCAGTCGGCGCAGCGCACGCAGTCGGGTCCGATGCCCTCGACCACGGTCGGCTCGTCCTCCCGCCCGCACTCCGGGCAGACCTTCGCGCAGTACGGGTCGCCGTTGAAGCGCCCCGCGACCACGGTGTCGTTGCCCGATGCGGTTGCCCCCGACGTCACGTCGATGGCGCGGATCCGGATGGCGATGCCGTCACCGGGCTCCGCCCCCTCGACCGCCACGGGCAGGGTGACCTCGTGCCCACCCTGGATCTCGGGGGTGATCATCGGGCCCCAGCACCCGGGTGCCGTGTTGGCGACGATGTGCCCGCCGCTGCGCACCGTGCCCGCGATCTCGGTTCCCGGCCCGATGATCCCGTTGCAGAAACGGTCCACGTAGACCGTCTCCTGCGCCGTGGTGGTGTCCGTGGTGGTCATTGCCGCCTCCCGGGGGATCGCGTGTGTCCGGTAAGCGTACGCCGGGCGCTCCCGCGTGTCGCGCTGCCGCCGGTCAGAGCGCGGAGGCGAGTTCGTCGACGCGGCGGGCGATCTCGTCCCGCGTGGCCCGCACCGCATCGAGCGCCCGGCCCTTCGGGTCCGGAAGGTCCCAGTCGATGTACCGCACGCCCGGCACGAACGGGCAGGAATCCCCGCAGCCCATGGTCACCACCACGTCGGCACGGGCGGCCATGTCGTCGGTGAGGCGCTGCGGGTGCACTGCGGCGAGGTCGATCCCGACCTCCCGCATGACGACGACGACCTCGGGGTGCACGGAGCCGCCGGGGTCGGCGATGCTGCCGGCCGACTCGCTGCTGTGGCGCCCGCCCGCCGCGCGGTCGAACAGTGCCCGGCTCATCTGGGACCGGCCGGCGTTGTGCAGGCAGACGAAGAGGACGTGGGCCATGATGGGGACGCTAATCACGCGGCGCGGGGAGCACGAGCATGGGTGACACGGACGCAGCGGCGGAGTGCCCCGAGTGCGGCCGGCAGGCCGTCCTCGCGAGCGAGGAGGACGCCAACCGTGAGGTGACCCACTGCGAGTGGTGCGGGGCGGAGTACCCCGTGCCCGAGGGGGGGACGGCGATCACGCCGCCGGGCTGAGGTGCGCCCGTACCGCCTGCCCTCCCGTCCGGGGCCGCGGCCGGGGCCGGGGCCGGGGCCGGGGGTGGGCGGGTGATGTGACGGCACCGCGCGGTGTACGTCTCCCGGTGTGAACCTCTGGATCGCGCTCGCCGTCATCGCGGTCTGCGCGGTCGTCATGGTCGCGCTGATGCGGTTGGTGCGCAGGTCCGCCCCCGCGGGTGGCCGGTTCAGCGACTCCGACCGGGCGTCGGGAATTGTCGGGCCCCTCCGGGCCGGGTTTGTCATCCTCCTCGGGTTCGTCATCTTCCTCAGCTTCGGAACCTACGAGGAGGCGGCCAGCCGCTCCGACGCCGAGGCCGCGGCCGTGGTGAGCCAGTTCCGCACGGCGGCCGACTTCGAGGGGATCCTCGCCGAGCAGGGCCAGGGCGCGCTCGTGTGCTACGCGCGCTCGGTCATCTCGCAGGAGTGGCCCACGATGCGCGACGGGCAGCGCAGCCCGGTGACCGAGCAGTGGATCGTGGCCCTCGACGACACCGGGGTTGAGCAGCAGGCGGCGACGAGCCCGGCCGCGCAGCCCGTGAAGGACTGGTGGCAGAGCACCAATGCGCGCCAACTCGGCCGGTCCGGCCGTGTGCTCGTCGCCGAGGGGCAGATCCCGGTGCTGCTGTGGGCGCTGCTCGTGATCGCCGCCGTCCTCGTGGTGGGCTGGGTGCTGCTCTACGCCGATCCCGAGGAGGGATGGTTGGCCCAGGCGGCGATGATGGGCGGCGTCACCGTGCTGGTGGTGGCCGCCCTGCTCGCCGTGCAGGTGCTGGCGGTCCCGTTTGCGGGCGAGAGCGGAAGCATCGATACCGGCAGCATGGACTATGCCCTGGTGCAGATGGACCAGTCCGCCAAGGCGGAGGGGGCGAGCCCGGCCGTCGTGTGCGACAAGGTGGGCATCCCGCCCACCAGGTAGGGCCTCCGGCGTTCATTGCCCGGGCCCGGCCCGGGTCGGATCGGCGGGGATCGGCCCATGGCCGGCTCCGATCATCGCCGGCGTCCGCGCCCGCGCCTCGCCGGACGGGACGGCGCCCCGTGCCGTCGGGCGAGGGGGACAGTCGTCCCGGGTGCGCCCGCCCTCTGCGCCGCCGCGTCTGGTACGAACCGGTTGACGAGCGAGTCCCTCCTCTCGCCGCGGTCGCCACAGGCAGGGCGGTATGGCACCACAGGGGAGGGGGGATGGCCACAGACGTCAGGAGCGCCGCGGCGACGTCCACGACGCGGCCCGCCCGGACGTCACGGTCGGTCGGCTGGTGGCTGGTCGCGCTCTGCGTGGTCGTCACCGCGATGGTGGTGGTGGGCGGACTCACACGCCTGACCCACTCCGGCCTGTCCATGGTGGAATGGCAGCCCCAGAACGTGCTGCCCCCGCTCAGCGAGGCGGCGTGGCAGGAGGCCTTCGCCGACTACCAGCGGTCCCCTGAGTTCCTGAAGATCAACACGGACATGGACCTGACCGGGTTCAAGGGGATCTTCTGGCTGGAGTACATCCATCGCGTCGTCGCGCGCCTGTTCGGCGTCGTCTTGATCGTCCCCTTTGTGTGGTTCCTGTTCCGGCGGGCCATCACCCGGCCCCTCGTGCCGCGCCTCGTCGGCGTGCTCGCGCTGGCGGCCGCGCAGGGGGTGATGGGCTGGCTCATGGTGGCGAGCGGTCTGGTTGACCGCCCGGATGTGAGCCACTACCGGTTGGCCCTGCACCTGCTCCTCGCCTTCGCCCTCTTCGCATGGATGCTGTGGCTGGCACTGGGCATCCTGCTTCCCGATCCGCCGACGGCCTCGTCGGACGGCGCCCCGGCACGGGGTCTGCGCGGGGCCGTGCTGGCGACCGGCGCGCTCATGCTGGTGACATCTCTGTGGGGTGCGTTCGTGGCCGGCCTCGACGCCGGCTTCATCTACAACCGGTTCCCGCTGATGGGCGACACGCCGTGGCCGGATGGCATGGGGGGTGACGGCCTGGCGGCCGCGCTGGTGGAGAACCTGGGCGTCGTGCAGTTCGTGCATCGCATCCTCGCCATCGCGACGTTCGCGCTGGCCATCGTCGTACTCGTGGGCGCCCTGCGGGCCATGCCCTCATCCTGGCGACGCACCTGCGTCCTGCTGGTGCCGGCCGCCGCCGCCGTGCAGTTCGTGCTGGGGGTCTCGACCCTTGTCCTTGCGGTGCCGACGGCGCTCGGCGTGATGCATCAGGCGGGTGCGCTGGTGCTGCTCGCCGCAGTCGTTGCCGCCCTGTCCGCCCTGCGCGGGCGCAGCGCCGGCGGCGTCGCGGCGTCGCCGGCGACGGATCTCCGGGAGGTGGCCGCGTGAGCAGTGAGGGGATGTACATCGATCATGTGATCTACGGCGTCGTGGACGTCGAGGCCGCCGCGGAGCGCCTGCGTCGCGACTACGGCCTGGGCTCCATTCCCGGCGGCCGCCACCTGGGCGGCACCACCAACCGGCTCGTGCCCTTGGCGCCCCCCACGTACCTGGAGTTGCTGGGAATCGGCGACACCGCGCTTGCTGACGGCGCGTGGCTGGCCCAGACCCTCGGCGGTCGGGACCGGGTCCTGTGGTGGGTCATCGGGGTGGATGACATCGAGGAAAGCGCACGTCGTCGCGGGCTGTCGGTCCAGTCGGGGACCATGGAGCTCACCGGCGGGGGCGAGGCGCGCTTCCAGACGGCCGGGATGGAGCGCTATCCGCTGCCGTTCTTCGTTGCCTACGCCGAGCGGGGCGAGGACCGCGTCCGCGCCTGCGACGACCGCTACGGCGCGGCCGGGCACGAATGCGTTCCCGGCGGCTTCACCTTCGTCGAGGTCGGCGGTACCCCGAGCCTCCTGGACGGGTGGCTCGGTGATCATGGACTGCCCGTGCGCTTCGCGATGGCCCCGGTCGGCATCACGGCCGTCGGCATCCAGACCGACCGCGGTGAGGTCGTGATCGCCTGAGGGGCGCCGGTGGGCGCCCGGTCCGCATCCGGGCGTCGCCACGTCGGGGAGGAGGAGAGCCGCGGCCGAGCGGCTCAGGCGGCGACGTACCCTGCGACGTTGCGGGGTTCGGGAAGCGCCTCGCCGCGCTCCCCGAGGTCGTCGATGTACATCTCGAGCGCACCGCGAATACCGGCCTCCACCTCATCGCGTGTGCTGCCGAGCGCGATGACGCCATCAATGTCGGGGAGGTACGCCCCCCACCCCCCACCCTCCGCGGGCTCGTAGATGACGAGGTACCGCTTCATCGCAGGCAATCCAATCCGGTCTGGCGTCGGATCGACGCAAGGGTTCCGGTGGTCATGGTATCCGAGTCCCTGCCGAAAACGATCGTGCTGCGCTGCCCGTCCGGGCTGCGCCACTTCTCGTGCGAGCCACGCTGACTCACCCTCACCCATCCGGCGAGGATGAGTGCAGCGCGGACCCGGCGAACCGTCAGCGGCATGGCCCGAGCATGTGGAGAAGCAACGCGCGTGTGGCGTGCGCACCGCAACGACTTCGTCCAGTGGGCGAGGCAGGACTCGACCCTGCGACCCAGGGATTATGAGAAGTGCGGTGGCCCCAGAGCGGACGGTAGAGAGACCGCATAGATACTGGGAAGT
>SXQZ01000085.1 GCA_005792725.1 Actinomycetota bacterium | reverse complement strand
TGAGCGCCATTCCCAGCGCCAACATCTGCTGCGGGCCGCCCGAGAGCGCGGCGGGGCGATGCCCCGCGCGGTCCGCCAGGCCGACGTCGGCGAGCACCGCGTCGGCGCGTGAATCGCTGTCGCGCCTGCCCGCGATACGCAGGGGCAGCGCCACGTTCTCGCGCGCGGTCAGCATGGGCAGCAGGTTGAACGCCTGGAAGACGAAGCCGATCGCCGACCGGCGCAGCACGGTGAGGTCCTTGTCGGACAGCCCGGCCAGTTGCGTCCCGTCAATCTCCACCGTGCCCGCCGTGGGCCGGTCGAGGCCCGCCAGGCAATGCAGCAGAGTGGACTTGCCCGACCCGGATGGCCCCATGACGGCGGTGAACTGCCCCCGCGGGAACTCGATCGCCACGTCCACCAGCGCGTCGATGGCCGCCTCACCGTCGCCGTACCGGCGCCCGAGGCCCTGTGCGCGCACCGCCGGGGTGCCACCGTTGTTGCCCATTCGCTCCTCCATGAATGGGCGCACGGTAGCGCGTGACCACCGTCCCGTTTTGGGCGATGGCCATTGCCGATACAGCATCGGGGGCGCTACGGTGAGGGTCCGGCGATGGAGACACTGCCTCCCCACATCGAGATGTGCCCTGCGGTTCCCACCCGTGCCGACCCGCGCGGGTCGGCACTGGCGCTCCGCGGGGTCGAGCGCGTCCTCGGCGGCAGGCCGGTGCTGCAGGGCATCGACCTGGACGTGCCGGCCGGCACGGTGCTGGCGCTGCTCGGCCCGTCGGGGTGCGGGAAGACCACACTGCTCCGGTGCATCGCGGGTCTGGACCGCCCGGACGTCGGCATGATCGCCGTGGACGACTTCACGGTGTCCGGCCCCGACTGCTTCGTGCGGCCCGAGCGGCGCCGCATCGGCATGGTGTTCCAGGAGCCCGCGCTCTTCCCCAACCGGACGGTGGGCGGCAACGTGGGCTATGGGCTTCCCCGCGCCGAGCGCGACGGCCCGCGCGTGGAGCGTGCACTCGCCCTCGTGGGCCTCACCGGGGCGGCCGCCCGCATGCCCGCCACCCTCTCGGGTGGCCCGCAGCAGCGCGTCTCGCTGGCACGGGCGCTTGCCGCCGAGCCCTCACTCATCCTCCTCGACGAGCCGTTCTCAGCGCTCGACGCGCCGCTCCGGGCAGACCTGCGCAGCGAGGTGCGCCGCCTGCTGGCCGCCGCCGGCGCGACGGCGGTGTTCGTGACCCACGATCAGGAGGAGGCATTCCTGATCGGTGACCGGGTGGCGCTGATGCTCGAGGGGCGCATCGCGCAGGTGGGCACGGCAGCCGACCTCTACGAGCGGCCGGCGAGCCGGGCGGTGGCCACGTTCGTGGGCGACGCCAACCTGCTCCCGGCCGAGGCCGACGGGGGCACCGCCATGACACCGGTGGGCCGGGTGCCGCTGGCCAGGCCGGCCCACGGGCTGGTGGATGTGGTGATCCGCCCCGAGTGCGTGGCGGCGTGCCCCGGCGACGACGCCATCGTGGAGCGCATCGAGTACTACGGCCACGACGCCGTGATCGTCACGAGCAGCCGTGGGTGCCCCGTGCGCTGCCGGGTGATGGGGCGCCCGCCCTTCGACGAGGGCGACCGGATCGGGCTGGAGTACGTCGGCGAGCCGAGCGTGGCGTTCTCCCGTTAGATGTTTATCTAACCGTGATGACCTATAGAGTCCCACCCGCTCTGCACGACCACCTGATCAGGAGAACGCCGTGACCATCCGTCTGCGCCCCATCATCGGGGCCTCCATCGCCACCCTCGCATCCGTGCTGGCGCTATCCGCCTGCGGCGGCTCCGCCGAGTCCGGCGCCACCACCGCGGCCGCTGGCACGGATCCCGCGGCGCTCACGGTGTACTCGGGCCGCGAGGAGGAGTACATGGAGCCCGTCTTCGACGCATACGAGAAGGAGACCGGTACCACGCTCGACGTGCGCTACGGCGACTCGGCCGACCTGGCCCTGCTCGTCGGCGAGGAGGGCGACAAGACCCCCGCCGACGTCTTCATCGCGCAGAGCCCGATCTCGCAGTCGTACCTCGACCAGAGGGACCTGCTCTCCGCGCTGCCGCAGGAGTCGCTCGACCGGGTGCCGGCCCGCTTGCGCGCAGCGGATGGCGACTGGGTGGGTATCGCCGGGCGCCAGCGTGTCCTCATCTACAACACCGATCTCGTCTCGGAGGCGGACCTTCCCGCATCGGTGCTCGACCTCACCGACCCGAAGTACAAGGGCAAGGTGGGCGTGGCCCCGTCCAACGCCTCATTCCAGGACTTCGTCGCGGCGCTCAACCAGATCGAGGGCACTGACGCCACGAATGCGTGGCTCACGGGCATGGCGGAGAACGGCGCCAAGGCGTACGCCAAGAACGGGGCCATCGCCGAGGCCGTCACCCGCGGCGAGATCCCCATGGGCCTGGTCAACCACTACTACGTGCTCGAGATCAAGGAGGACGACCCCTCGGCGCCGGTCGCGGCCTACCGCTTCCCCGGTACCGATGCGGGCAGCCTCTTCCTCGTGGCCACGGCCTCGGTGCCGAAGGCGACGCCCGACAAGAAGAAGGCCGACAGTCTGGTGGCCTTCCTGGTGTCGGACGCCGGGCAGCGCCTGATGATCGAGGGTGAGGGCGAGTACCCCACCGCCACCGGGGTTGCGGCACCCGCGGGCGCCCCCTCGCTGGCGGAGGGCGACTACCCGCTGTACGACCTCACCGGCCCGACCGATCTGAAGGCCATCGCCGAGCAGATCCGGGAGAGCGGCCTCGCGGACTGACCGCGTGACCTGGCGCGGCGTGAGGGCCACCGCTCTTGCGGTGGCCCTCACCGTGCCGTTCGCCCTGCCCTTCGCGTACCTGCTGGTGCGGAACGGGCAGGACCTGGGGGGCCTGTGGGGCGCGGTCTCCGACACACGCCTGGTGGGGCCCCTCCTGCGCAGCCTCGCCCTCGGCATCTCGGTCGCGGCGGCGTCGGCCGTACTGGGCACCGCGGCCGCCTGGCTGGTGGCGCGGACCGAACTGCGCGGGAGGCGCATGTGGGCCCTCCTGCTGTGCCTGCCCCTGGTCATCCCGTCATTCGTGGGTGCCGTGGCGCTGATCGCCGCCTTCGCGCCCGGTGGGCTCGTGGAGGATCTCCTCGGCATCGGCTGGCTGCCCGAGGTCAGCGGCTTCAAGGGGGCCTTCATCGTCCTCACGCTGCTCACCTACCCCTATGTGTTCCTGCCCGTCATGGCGCGGCTGCGTGGGCTTCCCCCATCTCTCGAGGAGTCGGCGCGCCTGCTGGGCCGCCGACCCGTCGAGGTGTTCCTCACCGTGGTCATGCCCCAGGCGCGGGCGGCCATCGCCGCGGGGGCCCTTTTGGTGTTCCTGTATGTCATCAGCGACTTCGGCGCGGTCCAGCTGTTGCGCTACGACACCCTCACACGTGCCATCTACGCCGATCGGCTGCTCGACCCCGCCACCTCCATCGCCCTCAGCCTGGTCCTGGGCCTGCTGGCCGTCGCCGTGGTGGTGATGGAACGCCGCTCTTCGCGCGTGGGCCTGCGTAACCAGACGCACACCGGACCACCCCTGATGGTCCCGCTGCGCGGCGCGGGCATGCCGGCCTACCTCTTCCTCGTCCTGCTCATCGGCTTCGCGCTGGTCGCGCCCATCGCGGTGCTCGCGTTCTGGGCCATTCACGGCATCGCCCGTGGCTCCCCGGATGCCACTTCGGTGCTGGCTGACCCGGGCATGATCCTCGAGCCTCTCCTCAGCACCGCCGGAGTGAGCGCAATCACCGCGCTCGCCGCCGTTGTCATCGTGCTGCCCATCGCGTTCCGAAGCGTCCGGCGCCCCGGGCGTCTGGGCGAGATGCTCGCGGGAACGGTGGTCGGCGGCTTCGCCCTGCCCGGGCTCGTTACGGCCCTGGCGTTCGTGTTCTTCACGCTGTCCGCCCCCGGCCCGCTCGGCGCCCTGTACCAGACGCTCCCGCTGCTCGTGCTCGCGTACGTGGTGCATCACGGCGCCCTGGCGCTGGGCGCCGCGCAGTCGGCCGTGGCCGGGGTGCCCGCGCGACTGGACGATGCCGCGCGAATCATGGGCCGGGGGCGACTGCGCCGGTTCGCGGGAGTGGAACTGCCGCTCATGCTGCCCGGGCTCGCGGCCGGCGCGGGGCTGGTGCTGCTGTCCACCGCCAAGGAACTCCCGATGACGCTGCTGCTGGCGCCCGCCGGGTTCTCGACGCTCGCCACGCGGGTGTGGCAGGCCGCGGAGCTCGCCGCCTACGCCGAGGCCGCGATCTATGCGTTGGTGCTGGTGGCCATCTCGGCCGTGCTCACCTGGTTCCTCGTGGTGCGCCCGGCGCTGAGGTCGTGGGCGCCGGGCCCGCTGCCCGGCAGCGCACCCCCCGGGGCCGGAGCACCCCCGGACCGCAGAAGCCCGGAGCCGACGACCCCATAGACCGGCACCGGCGGTGCGGGCCGGGATGCCCCGGTACCCCTGCGCCAGACGCGTAACCGTTCCGGCCGTCTGCGCCAGGCGCGTAACCGTTCCGGCCGTCGCCGGTGCCACGCCACCCTCGGGTCACCCCCGTGGCAGGCACGTCACCGTTCGGACGGGGGTGGGGCCGCCTCCGACGTCAGGGGTGGCGCCGTTGCGGTGATCGCCCGCAGGAGGCCGGGACCGGCCGACCCCGTCGGCGCGCTCCGCCGACCTCAGTCCAGATAGGTGTCGTCTGCCGTCCACGGGGGTGAGCACGTGCACAGGAAGCGCAGGTCCCCCTCCCCCGTGTTCGTGATCTGGTGCCACGCGTTGATCGGGATCAGCACCGCGTCACCGACCTCGAGCAGGCGCTTCTCGCCATCGATCTCCACGAGCCCCCGCCCCTCGACCACGTAGTAGATCTCCTCCGAGACCCGGTGGTGGTGGCGCCGGGTCTGGTCACCCGGGTCGAGTGTGGCCTCGGCGAGGCTGTGGTTGGCCACCGGCGCATTGGACAGGTCGAGCAGGGAACGGATGATGCTGCCGTCGGTCGTGCGGAAGGGTCGGGCGGTGGAGTGGGACCGCACCTCCATCAGTGGAACGACCGCGAAAGCCGCTTGCGGTACTCGGGCACGAGCGGGTGGGTGTCACCGAGCTCGCGGAACTGGCCGATGAGCATCCGGCGCAGGTCATCCTTGAGCCGCCGGTCGGTCGCCACGGTCGCGGCATCCACCAGCCCCGAGAACGCCTGCTGCCAGTCCTCCCGCGCGAGCGCCGCGAGGCCGGCCTGGACATCGGGCGCGTCGCTCCCCATCAGGCGCATGCGCGAGAGCAGTCCAGCGGCGACCGTGTCGTGCTCGGCCGGGGTGAGCACCTCGGCGGCCTCGGACAGATCGCCCCCGTCAATGAGCATGTGGCCCAGCGCGATGCGCGCGTCCGTGCGCCCGGCATCGCGGAAGATGGCCTCGCGCAGACTGTCCTCATCACCCGCCTCCACCAGCAGGTCAACCGTGCTGGGTACCAGCGAGTCGAGGAACGCCTCCATCTGCGCGGCGGGGATCAGGCCAACGAACTCCTCGACCACCTCGCCGTTGCGGAAGGCCTTTACCGCAGGAATGCTCAGCACCTGAAACGCCTGCGCGAGCCCCGGGTTGGCATCAATGTCCACCTTGGCCAGCACCACGTCGCCCGCGCGCCGGGCAACCGCATCCTCGATCAGCGGGCCGAGCTGTCGGCACGGCC
>SXQZ01000084.1 GCA_005792725.1 Actinomycetota bacterium | reverse complement strand
TGGGCGAGCTCGTGGACCACCACGTACTCGGCCACGCGCGCGGGCGCCATGAGCAGGCGCCAGCTGAATGACAGGGCCCCACGGGCGGTGCACGACCCCCACCGTGTCCGTGGGTCGCGGATGCCGATGGTGGCGGGGCGCACCCCGAGGGAGGGACCGTGGTCGTCGCAGGCCCATGTGAACCACGCATGCGCCACGCGCCGGTAGCCGCGTTCCACCAGATCGGGAACCTGGGCCGGGTCGGTCACGGCGACCCGGATGCGCCCCTCGTGGGGCGGGAACGACACCGAGGCCCGGCCCGCGGTGCGCACGCCCAACTCGACCTCCCCGTCGAGGAAGGGCAGCAGCAGGCCATCCACCAGCGGTGCGGGCGCCACGGGCTCCAGCAGGGCGCCGTGGCGCAGCAGCCAGCGCTCGCGCGATGCCACCGCGCGCTCCACCTCGGCCAGCGGAAGACCGGGCGGTGCGGAGACGCGCAGGCCGTCGGGCGTGAGTGTCATGCGCACCCGGCGCGACCGCGGGTGCCGCACGAGGCGGTAGGGGACGGCGCGGCCGTCGAGCATGACCTCGGGCATGACACGATGGTCGCGCACCTGCCGGACGGATGGACAGGGCGGAGTGACGTGCGGCTCCTGCTATTGTGCCCCGGCTCCACCGAGCACCAGTCCACCGGGCGCATCGCGCCCCGATCTCCAGGAGGGGCTCGCCTGACGACGCCCGTAGCCCGTGCCACCTAGGCGCGGACCAGATACCCGGCCGCCCGCAGGGCCGTCGACCCGGATCAACGACGCCATTCGCGTGGACAAGGTCCGGCTCATCGACGAGCAGGGCGAGAACCGTGGTGAGATGCGCACCCAGGAGGCCTTGGACATCGCCGTCGGGCTCAACCTCGACCTCGTCGAGGTGGCGCCGGAGGGACGTCCGCCCGTCTGCCGGATCATGGATTACGGCAAGTGGCGCTACGAGCAGGAGCAGAAGGCAAAGCAGGCGCGGAAGCACCAGAGCACGATCACCATCAAGGAGATCAAGTTCCGGCCGAAGATCGACCCGCACGACTACGCCACCAAGAAGGGGCACGTCGAGCGGTTCCTCCGGCACCGGGACAAGGTCAAGATCACGATCATGTTCCGGGGTCGGGAACTGATGCACCCGGAGCGCGGGGAGGCGATCCTCCTCCAGCTCGCCGATGAGGTGCAGGACATCGCACTCATCGAGAGCCGTCCGAACCTCGATGGCCGCAACATGATCATGATGCTCGCGCCGCTGAAGGAAGTACCCCGGAGTAAGGACAAGGACCGGGCCGATGACATCGCCGCCGCGACGGCTCAGGCCGCCCCGGCGGAGGCCCCAGCAGAGACCTCACAGGAAGAAGCACGGATTCCCTGACATGCCCAAGATGAAGACCAACAAGTCGGCCTCGAAGCGCTTCCGCCCTACGCGGAAGGGCAAGATCATGTACGTGCATTCGGGGCTGCGCCACAACCTCGAGCACATGTCGGGCCAGCGGAAGCGCGCCAGCGCGCGCCCCGCCTCCCTCGCGGAGGTTGACCGCCCGGCCATCCTGCGGCTGCTGGGGAGGCGATAGCCAATGGCACGCGTCAAGCGATCCGTCAACGCCCGCAAGAAGCGGCGCAAGGTCCTCGGCCTCGCCAAGGGCTACTGGGGCACCAAGCACTCGTCGTACCGGCGCGCGAAGGAGCAGGTGCAGCGCTCGGGCAACTACGCCTACCGGGACCGACGTGTCCGCAAGCGCGACTTCCGCCGCCTGTGGATTGCACGCATCAACGCCGCCGCCCGCCTGAACGGCCTCACCTACGGCGAGTTCATCCACGGCCTGTCGCTGGCCGGGGTGGAGCTCGACCGCAAGATGCTGGCGGACCTTGCGGTGAACGAGCCGGAGCACTTCGCTGCACTGTGCGCGCGGGCGGCAGACGCCCGCGCGGCCGTCTGACCCAGGGGACCGGGCCCGCGAGACCTGACGCGCGCGGCGGGGGCGGCCCGGGGGCCCTCCGCCGCGTGACGTCGCATCGCAATCCGGCGCTGCAGCAGGTGCGGCGCCTGGAGCAGAAGCGCACGCGGCGCGAGGAGCGCCTGCTGGTGGCCGAGGGCGAGGACGTCGTGCAGGCGGCCCTCGACCGCGGGATCGCGCCGGTGATGCTGCTGGTGGACGAGGAGCGCGTGCCGGCGGACGACCCGCGTCTGGTGGCCACGGCCGGCCTGCGGGAGCGCTACGGGCTCTCCACCCGCCTGATGGCGGGGGTGAGCACCCTGGCCAGTCCGCCGCGCATCATCGGCGTGTTCGCGCAGCCGGGGCCGCACCACTTCCGCACGGTCGCTATGCCGCCGGCCCTTGGCGTGTACCTGGCCGGGGTGGCCGACCCGGGCAACGTGGGCACGCTGGTGCGCACCTGCGCGGCCCTCGGCGCCGACTGGCTGGCGCTGGGACCGGGATCTGCCGATGCGGCGCACCCGCGGGCGGTGCGGGCCGCCATGGGGGCTACGTTCGCCCTCCCGGTGCTCGAGGGCGTGCGCCCGGAGGACCTGGCCACCCGCGAGGGCTTCCGTGTGGTAGCGGCCGTCGCGCATGGCGGGGCACCGCCGTGGGAGGTTGACCTCACCGGTCCCACGGTGCTGGCGCTCGGGGCCGAGCGGGCCGGGCTCGACCCGGTGATCAGCGCCCTGCGCGAGGCGCTCGACGTCGTTGACGTGACGATCCCGCAGGGTGAGGGGGCGGAGTCGCTCAACGTCGCGGCGGCGGGCGCGGCGCTGCTCGCCGAGCGGGTACGCCAGTCGTTTAGGATGCCGCCGTCATGAGCGGCATCCCCGACCTCACCGCCCTGGCCGCCGAGGCCGTCGCCCTCATCACGGAGGCGCCCGACCTCGAGGCGCTCGAGGCCGCGCGCGTTCGGTTCCTCGGACGCAGGGCGCCGCTCACCGAATTGCTCGGCTCCATCGGCACGCTCGCGCCCGATGAGCGCGGCCGGGTGGGCCGGGATGGCAACGCGGCGCGCCGGGCGATCGAGGATGCCCTGGACGGGCGCCGCGGGCACCTTGAGGCGCAGGCCATGGGCGCGGCGCTCGAGGCCGACATGGCCGATGTGACCCTCCCGGGCAATGGGCACGCGCTCGGGGCGCTTCATCCCATCACCCAGGTGCGTCTTGAGGTGGAGGACATCTTCCTCGGCATGGGCTACGCGGTGGCAGACGGTCCCGAGGTGGAGACCGGCTTCAACAACTTCACGGCCCTCAACACCCCCGATGGCCACCCCGCGCGCTCCGAGAGCGACACGTTCTTCATCGAGGGCGGCACCGACGTGCTGCTGCGCACGCAGACCTCGCCGGTGCAGATCCGCACGATGCAGGCCGGGCCGCCACCCGTGTACGTGATCGCGCCGGGCACCGTGTACCGCCGGGACGACGTGGACGCCACGCACAGCCCGATGTTCCATCAGGTCGAAGGGCTCGCCGTGGACGAGGGGCTGTCGTTCGCGCACCTGAAGGGGACCATCACCTACTTCCTGCAGCAGCTGCTGGGGGACCGCGAGGTGCGCGTGATCCCGCACTTCTTCCCGTTCACCGAGCCGTCGGTGGATGTGAGTGTGGCGTGGACGGATGGGCACGGTCGTACCGACTGGCTGGAGGTCGCGGGCGCGGGGATGGTGGACCCCAATGTGTTCGCCAACGTGGGCTATGACCCCGAGCGATGGACGGGCTTCGCCTTCGGGTTCGGGCTCGACCGCATCGCCATGGTGCGGCACGGCATCGCGGACATCCGCCTGCTCTACGAGGGCGACCTGCGCTTCCTGGGGCAGTTCCCGTGAGGCTGCCCCTCGAGTGGCTGCGCCAGCACGTCGCCACCGATCTCGATGACCGGACCCTGGCCGACCGGCTGACCGCCACCGGCACCGCGGTCGAGCGCACCATCACCCGTGGCATCCCGGTGACCGATGGCAACCGCGAGGCGTTCCGCATCGGCAAGGTGCTCACGGCCGAGCCGCACCCCGATGCCGACCGGTTGCGCGTGCTGTCGGTGGACACCGGCGACGAGGCGCCGCGCCAGATCGTGTGCGGGGCGGCCAACGTCGCCGCCGGCCAGACGGTTGCCGTGGCCCTGCCCGGGGCGGTGATGCCGGGTGGCCAGAGGCTGGGCACCGCCCGGCTCCGCGGCGTCGAGAGCCTCGGGATGGTGCTGTCCGAGCGCGAGCTGGAGATCGCCGAGGTGTCCGACGGCATCATGGTGCTGGGCGACGACCTGCCCGCGGGCCGGTCCCTGTTCGATGTGCTGCCCCCACCCGGGACGGTCCTCGAACTCGAGCTCACGCCGAACCGCGGCGACTGCCAGGGCATCTATGGCATTGCGCGCGAGGTGCACGCCATCACGGGCGCCCCCCTCCACGCGCTGGATGACTCGTTGCCGCCGGCGATCGGCGCGGGGACGGTGGGTGACTACGTGTCGTTGCGCGTGGAGGCACCCGACCTGTGCCCGCGCTACATGGCCCGGGTGCTGCTGGACGTGGCGGTGGGCCCGTCGCCCGACTGGATGGTCCGGCGCCTTGAGGCCGCCGGTATGCGCAGCATCAACAACGTGGTGGACATCACCAACTACGTGATGCTGCTCACCGCCCAGCCCCTGCACGCATTCGACCTCGACCGGCTGGCAGGACCCGCCATCGTGGTGCGCCGCGCCGGTGACGGCGAGCGCATCGTCACGCTCGACGGGCAGGACCGCACGCTCAGCGGTCAGCACCTGGTGATCGCCGACGCCGAGCAGCCGGCCGTGATCGCCGGGATCTTCGGTGCCGCCTTCGCCGAGGTGGGGCCGGATACCACGCGTGTGCTGCTCGAGGCTGCGACGTTCGACGGCCCGTCGATCATCCGTACGTCGCTGGGGCTCGGGCTGCGCACCGAGTCGAGCGCGCGGTTCGAGAAGGGGCAGCCCACCGACCTGCCGCCGGTGGCAATGGCGATCGCGTGCCGCCTCCTGCACGAGGTGGCGGGTGCCGCGCTGGTGCCCGGTGTGCTCGATGAGCGCGTGCCGGGGGATGCGCCCGCGCCGATCACGCTTCGACACGCCCGCGTGGCGGCGATCCTGGGCGTGCCGGTGGGCGCCGGGGAGAGCGCGGAGATCCTCGGGCGCCTCGGCTGCCGGGTGGACCGCGGGGATGAGGTCCATGGGGTGACGGTTCCGTGGTGGCGCACGGCCGACCTGATCCGCGAGATCGACCTCATCGAAGAGGTCGGGCGCGTGCATGGCCTGGATCGCATCCCGGCCCGGCTGCCGCGGGTCGCGGCGCAGGCGTCCCTCACCCCGCAGCAGCAGATGGTGCGCCGGCTGTCGCGCTATGCCGCCGATCAGGGGCTGAGTGAGGCCATCACCTACCGGTTCGTGCCGGAGCACGACGCCGACCGCCTCAATCTGCCGGCGGACGATGAGCGCCGGCGCGTGGTGCGCATCGCCAACGCGCTCAGCGACGAGATGGCCGTGATGCGGCGCTCGCTGCTGCCCGGCCTGCTGCGGGCCGTGCAGCGTAATCAGGCCCACCAGCAGCGCGACGGTGCGCTCTTCGAGGTGGGCCGCACCTATGTCCCGGCGGCCGACGGATTGGCCGACGAGCCCGAGGAGATCACCGCGGTGCTGTTCGGCGCGCCGGGGCCCCGCGGCTGGCGGCAGGTAACGGCCGATGTGGATGTCTGGACGGCGACGGGCCTGGGTGTCGCGCTCGCGGCGTCGGTGGGTGTGGCGGCGGTGGGTGTGGCCGGCGTGAGGGAGCCGTGGCTGCACCCCGTGCGGCAGGCACGCCTGACGGCGGGTGGCATCGTGGTGGGCGTGGCCGGTGAGGTGCACCCGCTGGTGCTCCGGGCGTTCGACGTGAAGGGCCCCGCGGTCAGCGTGACGCTGCGTATCGCGGCGCTCGGGCAGGTGCGGCCGGGGGAGCCGCGGCGGTACGTGGACCTCATCTCGGTGCCGGTATCCACGCGCGACCTCGCCGTCCTCGTCCCCGATACCGCCACGGCCGCGCATGTGCTCGACATCGCGCGCGAGGCGGGGGGTGACCTGCTGCGCGGGGCGGAGGTCTTCGACCACTACGCCGGCGACCAGGTTCCCGCGGGCAAGGTGAGTCTGGCTGTGCGGCTGACCATCGCCGAGCCCGGGCGTACCCTCACCGATCAGGAGATCGACGGGGTCACCGCGCGGGCCATGGCCGCGCTCGGGGATCAGGTGGGGGCGGAACTCAGGTCATGAGCACGGTGCACGTGGTGGGCGCGGCGGGGTTCACCGGGGCGCAGCTCGCGGCGCTGGTGGACGCCCATCCGTACTTCACCCTGGGGCAGGTGACGGCCCGGGCCGACGCGGGCCGGCGCATCGTGGACGTGGCCCCCGAGTACCGGGTCGGGGCCGTGCTCCGCGAACTCGATCTGGACGCGATCGCCGAGGGTGACTTCGCCGCGGTGTGTTATCCGCACGCCGAGGCCGCCGTAGCGGTCGGTGAGATGGTGGACCGGGGCGCCCGCGTGGTGGATGTGTCGGCCGACCACCGCCTGCGCGACGGCGCCCTCTATCCGCGGTGGTCCGGATTCACGCATCCGCGGCCCGATCTGCTGGCCGAGGCGGTCTATGGCCTGCCCGAGATCAATCGCGAGGCGATCGCGGGTGCGCGGGTGGTGGCGAACCCGGGCTGCTACCCCACGGCGTCGCTGCTCGCGCTGCTGCCCATGCGGGGGCGCATTACGGACATCGTCATCGATGCCAAGAGCGGGGTGAGCGGCGCGGGGCGGACCCCGACGCCGGATGTGCACTACTCGGCAGTGGCCGACAGTGTGCGTGCCTACAACGTGATGCGTCATCGGCACACGCCCGAGATCGCCCAGGGGATGGGCACGGACGTGGTCTTCGCCCCGCACCTGGTGCCGGTGGATCGCGGCCTTCTGGCCTCGTGCTACGCGCGCTTCGAGGGCGACGCCCCCCATGCCGACGACGTGCGTCAGGCCTACGCCGACTTCTACGCCGACGCGCCGTTCGTGGAGGTGGTGGACGAGCCGCCCGGCATGCGCGCCGTGCAGCGCACCAACTACGCGCAGGTGTGCCCGATGGTGGATAGCGACGGCGGGCGCCTGATCGCGTTCGGCGTCATCGACAACCTCATGAAGGGCGCGGCGGGCCAGGCGGTGCAGAACCTCAATCTGATGGCCGGGCGGCCCGAGGACGAGGGGCTGCGCTGACCGACTGGTCGCCCGTGGTGCGCACCGACTGGATCGGTGCCCCGGAGGGTCTCGCCCGCGTCACGGGCACCGGAGTGACGGCCCCTCACGGCTTCCGCGCGTCGGGGGTCGCTGCGGGCCTCAAGGGCGGGGGGCTCCTCGATGTGGGCCTGCTGGTCAGTGACCGCCCGGCGGCGTCGGCCCTGGTGGATACCCCCAGCGCCCTGCCATCGGCGGCGGTCATCCACACCCGCACCCTGCACGGGGGCAGCCTGCGCGGGGTGGTGGTGAACAGCGGGTGCGCCAACGCCGCCACCGGGGACACCGGGGTTGCCGACGCGCGGACCATGGGCGAGACCGCGGCCGCGGCGGCCGGGGTGCCGGTGGGCAGTCTGGCGGTGTGCTCCACCGGGGTCATCGGGCAGCGGCTGCCCATGGCGGCGCTGGTGGCGGGCATTGACGCGGCGGCGGCCACCCTGTCACCGGATGGTGGTCCGGACTTCGGCGAGGCCATCCGGACGACCGACCGGTTCGGGAAGGGCGCAACCTTCCGTCTGGCGCTCTCCGCGGGCGACATCATCATCGGGGCGGCGGCCAAGGGCGCGGGGATGATCCGGCCCGACATGGCGACGATGCTGGCCTACGTGACCACCGATGCCTGCGTCCTACCCGGCGACCTGATGGCCATGACGCGGGCTGCGGCCGCCGGGGGCTTCAATCGCATCAGCGTGGATGGCCAGATGAGCCCCAGTGACACGCTGCTGGTGCTGGCCAACGGCGAGGGCCCGCCGCTCGCGGGTCAGGACCTCGCCCGCCTTGCCGCCGCCCTTCGGGCCGTGTGCCGCTACCTCGCCATCCTCATGGTGAAGGACGGCGAGGGCGCCGAGCATGCCGTGCGCGTGGTGGTCGAGGGCGCCGTTGACGACGAGGAGGCCGAGCGCGTGGCCCGGGCCGTGGGGGAGAGCGCCCTGGTGCGCACCGCCATCTACGGGCGCGACGCCAACTGGGGCCGTGTGCACCAGGCCGTGGGGCAGGCGCTGGCGGCGGCCGGCGGCCCGATGGACCTCACCCTGGCGTTCGACGGCGTCCCGCCCGCTGGACCGGGCATCGAGGAGGTGATGGCCCGCGCCGAGTACGAGATGCAGGTGGCCCTGGGCCGGGGCGACGGGCGCGCCGAACTCTTTGCGAGCGACCTGGGCCACGGCTACATCTCGGTGAACGCCGACTACCGCACCTGAGGCCGCCACGGGGAGCCCCGGTGCCAGGCACGTAGCGCTTCCGCCCCCGCCGCCCCCGGCCGCCCCGGTGAACGGCACCTGGCCATTCCGCCCCCGCCGCCCCCGGCCGCCCCGGTGAACGGCACCTGGCCATTCCGCCCCCGCCGCCCCCGGGCCGCCCCGGTGAACGGCAGCTGACCATTCCGGCCCGGCCGCCCCCGGTACCCGGCACATCACAATCGGCAGCCCCGGCGCCCAGGTCGTCGCCGGGACCGGGACGAACGGCGACGCGTGCCGACGGCAGCGTGCTGACCGGCCGGGCCGCGAACTCCGGGCGGGTGGCGTTCCTCCCGTCATCGCGTCGTCGTGCCGTGCCGGAAGCCTCCGCCGCCGTGGGGAGACGGCGCCCCGCGGATGCGCGTGCGCGGTCCGGTAACGGTCGCCGTCGACCCGCGCTGATACCGTGCCGCCCCCATGGGCGAGACGAATCGCAGGGACCACCTCCCCGAGCGGGCGGATGTTGAGGCACGGGCCGCCGTGCTGCTCGAGGCGCTGCCGTACATCCGTGAGTTCGCGGGTGCGACCATCGTTGTGAAGTACGGCGGCGCGGCGATGACCCGGCCGGACCTCAAGGCCTCGTTCGCGCGGGACATCGCGCTCCTGAAGCTGGTGGGCATGAACCCCGTCGTCGTGCACGGCGGCGGCCCGGACATCAGCGAGTACTCCAAGCGCCTGGGCCTTGACGTCAACTTCGTGGACGGCCTGAGGGTGACCGACGAGCCCACGATGGAGCTCGTGAAGATGGTGCTGATCGGGAAGATCAACAAGGAGATCGTGGCCCAGCTGCACGTGGCCGGCATCGAGGCCGTCGGGCTGTCGGGCGATGACGGGCGGCTGATCGAGGCCGAGCAGGCCACCTCTCCCGGGGGCGACCTCGGCTTCGTCGGCCAGGTGGCGCACATCAACCCCGCGATTCTGGGGCACCTTGACGAGTTCGTGCCGGTGGTGGCCTCCGTGGGCGTGGGGGACGACGGCCAGAGCTACAACATCAATGCCGACACCGTGGCGGGGGCGCTGGCGGCGGCGCTCGGCGCGCGTCGGGTCATCTTCCTCACGGACGTCGAGGGCGTGTACGAGGACTTCTCCGACACGGCGACGCTCATCGCCAAGTGCACCCTCGCCGACGTGGAGGCCATGCTCGCCGGTGACGGGGTGGACGCCGGGATGATCCCCAAGCTGTCGGCGGTGCGCGATGCGCTGCAGGGCGGCGTGGAGGCCGCGCAGATCGTGGACGGCCGCGTGCCCCACTCGGTGATCATGGAGTTGTTCACCGAGCAGGGCCTCGGCACCATGGTCACCACGGAGTGATCCGCGAGCAGACCACTGCGCGCGAGCGCGCGGCGCTCATGCGGAACTACGGCAGGTACCCCGTGGAGTTCGTGCGGGGCGAGGGGGCGTGGCTGTACGACCCGGCGGACCGGGGCTACCTCGACCTGATGTCGGGCATCTCGATGATCAACACGGGGCACTGCCATCCCGCGGTGGTGGCGGCGATCCGTGAGCAGGCCGGCGTGCTGATCAACACGTCAAACCTCTACTACACCGATCCGATGATCGCGTTGGCGGAGTGGATCCGCGACACCTCGATGGGTGGCCGGGTGTTCTTCTGCAACTCGGGTGCCGAGGCGTCGGAAGCCGCCATCAAGCTGGCGCGAAAGCACGGCGGGCCGGAGCGAACGGAGTTCGTGTCACTTGAGAACGGCTTCCACGGGCGCACGATGGGCGCCCTCGCGCTCACCGGGCAGCCGGACAAGCAGGAGGCCTTCCGGCCGCTGATGCCCGGGGTGCGGTACGTACCGCGCAACGACGGCGATGCGCTGCGGGCGGCCGTGGGCGAGCGGACATGCGCCATCGCCATCGAGATCGTGCAGGGCGAGTGCGGCGTCCACCCGCTGGATGATGAGTTCGTGCACCTCGCGCGGACCCTGGCCGACGACAGCGGGGCCCTTCTGATCGTGGACGAGATCCAGACCGGCATGTCACGCACGGGCCCGCTGTACGCCTATCAGGACGTCGGCATCGAGCCCGACATCATGTGCCTCGCCAAGAGCCTGGGCGGCGGCGTCCCGATCGGCGCCATCACTGCGCGGCCGGGCATCGACGACACCTTCCAGCCGGGCGATCACGGCTCGACCTTCGCCGGCAGCCCGCTGGCGTGTGCAGCGGCACTGGCGGCGGCCCGGGTGCTGGCGGACCCCGTCCTGCAGCAACACGTGCGCACGGAGGGTTCGCGCTTCCTGACCGGCCTTCAGGGGTTGGTGGACGACGGACTCGCCACCGCGGCGCGTGGTCGCGGGCTGATGTGCGCCATCGACCTTCCGGATGACCGCGGGGGGCAGGTGGTGATCGACATGCTCGATCGGGGGTTCCTCGTGAACAACACCTCTGCGCGCACGGTGCGCTTCCTGCCGCCCCTGGTGGTGACCGGCGACGATCTGGCGAGCGCGCTGGTGGCCCTCCGCGCCGTCCTGTCCGCCTGACGCGTCCTCGTCCGTCCGATGGGCCGACCTATGATCGGCCCATCGCGGAAAGGAGGTGGTCCACATCGCCTGTGACCAGATGTGCGTAGGTGGCGGCGGCTAGGGGGCGACGCCCCTGATGAGCAGCCGCAGCCGGGGGACCGAGCGAACCCGCTCCCTGGCAACTCCACCGCCGCTCACCGCCTTCGAGGGCCCGGATCGGACCAGTCCACCGGGCCCTCGGCGCGAGCCCCCGGAGACGCCGGTGCCAGATACTGACCCGGACCTCAACGATCGTGCGGCAATCCCGGGTCACCCTCCAACCCGGCGACCGGGTGTGGGCCCGGGGGGATTCACCTGGACCCCGGCGTTCCGGCTGGTGCCCGCACTCGCGGGTGCCAGGTATCGGGCACCGGGGTTGGGGTTCGGTGACCAGGATCGGCGGGTCATGTCCCGACCCCCTCCCTTGCTACTGTCCTCCGGCTTATGGAGCCGCTTTCACAGGTTCTCCCGCCGTCGGCCACGACGACCCCGGAGGGCCACCTTTCCATCGGGGGATGCGACGTCGTCGCGCTCGCCGGGGAGTACGGGACACCCCTCGTCATCTACGACGGAGGACTCCTGCGCGACACCATGCGCCGGTACGTGGCGGCCTTCCGTGCGCACGACCCGCACGCCGAGGTCATCTACGCCAGCAAGGCGTTCTGGGCCCAGGCCGTCCTGCGGATGGCGCACGAAGAGGACCTGCGGGTCGACGTGGCCTCGGGCGGGGAGTTGTTCCTGGCCCTGCACGCGGGCTTCCCGGCCGAGAAGATCGTCATGCACGGCAATGCGAAGGATGCCGCGGAGATCCGCGACGCCCTCGCTGCGCAGGTCGGACTCATCGTGGTGGACAGCCTCGGCGAGATCGCCCTGCTCGACCGGCTCGCCGGTGAGCACGGGCGTACCCAGGATGTGCTCATCCGCGTGACGCCCGGGGTCAAGCCGTCCACCCATGCCTACATCTCCACCGGGCAACTCGACAGCAAGTTCGGCTTCTCCCTTGAGGGCGGGCTGGCCGCGGCGGCCGTGGCCGCGTGCCGGGGTGCGTCCCACCTCAACCTGGTCGGCCTGCACTGCCACATCGGCTCGCAGATCTTCGAGATCGGCGCCTACCGCCTGGCGGCCAATCTGCTCGCGCAGTTCGTCAGGGAGCAGGGTGCCGACGGTCTGGCGATCATGGACATGGGCGGTGGACTCGGGATCGCCTACACCCGTGACGACGAACCACCGCCTGTGGAGGAGTATGCGGCTCTGCTCATGGAGGCGGTGTTCGCCGAGTGGGACGCTCTGGGGATCCCGCGGCCACGCGTCATGGTGGAGCCCGGCCGCAGCATGGTGGGACGCGCCGGGGTCACCGTCTACCGGGTCACGGGCACCAAGGACATCCCCGGCGTGCGCCGCTACGTGGCCGTGGACGGCGGCATGAGCGATCTTATGCGCCCCATGCTCTACGGGGCGGTCTACGAGGCGCTCCTGCCCGAGCGCCCCGCGGCTGAGGCCACCGACACCCTGCGCCTGGTGGGCAAGCACTGCGAGAGCGGCGATGTGCTGATCCAGGAGGCCGTGCTGCCGCCCCTCGAGCGGGGCGATCTGGTCTGCCTCCCGGCCACGGGTGCCTACGGTGTCGCCATGGCCAGTAACTACAACGGCGTCACGCGCCCCGCCGTGGTCTTCGTGGATGCTGGCGAGGCCACCCTCGTGGTGCGTCGCGAGACGTACGCCGACCTCGTGGTGAGGGACCTGTGAGCGACACCGTCCGCATCGGGATGCTGGGCTGCGGCACCGTCGGCCAAGGGGTGCTGCGCATCCTCGGCGAGACCGCCGGCACCGTCGAGCGGGCCACCGGCCATCGCCTTGAGGTGGTGAGGGTGCTCGTGCGCGACCTGCAGGCCAGCCGTCCCGGCGTGGATCCCGCGCTCCTGACCGCCGACCCGGAGGACATCCTCGGGGACGACACGATCGACATCATCATCGAGGTCATGGGCGGGCTGGACCCCACCCACGAGTGGCTGCTCCGCGCCCTCGGGCACGGCACCCCGGTGGTCACCGCGAACAAGCAGTTGCTGGCCCGCCACGGCCCGGACCTGCTCGCGGCGGCGGAGGAGGGGGGCAGCGACCTGCGCTTCGAGGCGTCGGTGTGCGCGGTCATCCCGGTGATCAAGGTGCTGCGGGAGTCGCTGCTGGCCGCCGAGATCGACTCGGTCACGGGCATCGTCAACGGCACCACCAACTACATCCTCAGCGAGATGCGCCGCAGCGGCATGTCGTATGACGATGCCCTGGCCCAGGCGCAGGACCTGGGGTACGCCGAGGCGGATCCCGCCGACGACGTCGGGGGCGCCGACGCCGCGGCGAAGATGGCGATTCTGGCCTCCATCGCCTTCCACACCCGCGTGCTCATTGACGACGTGCCCTACGTGGGCATTGATGAACTCCAGTCCGATGATGTGGACATCGCCGGCGAACTCGGCTTCGTCATGAAGCTGCTGGGCGTCGCGCGTCTGGTGGACGGCGCCGTGTCGGTGCGCGTGCACCCGGCACTCGTGCCCGGAGACCATCCGCTCGCATCGGTGAGCGGCGCCGACAACGCCGTGCTGCTCGAGAGCACCATGGTCCGGCAGATCATGCTGGTGGGTCCGGGTGCCGGCGGTACCGAGACCGCCTCGGCCGTGGTCAGCGATGTCCTGTCGATCCTCGGCAGCCGCCCCGGGTCGTTCCTGGCCGGCGCCCTCGCCGACGCCGGTCTCCCCATGGCCGCCGAGGGATCGCTCGAGAGCGCCTTCTACCTGCGGCTTGACGTCGCCGATCAGCCCGGCGTGCTGGCGCGCATCTCCGCGGTGCTCGGCGAGAGCGGCGTGTCCATCCTCACCGTGCTGCAGCGCGGTGAGGGGGAGAGCGCCCGTCTGGTCATGATCCTCCACCGCAGCCCCGAGGCGCGGGTGCAGGAGGCGCTCGGCAGGCTGCGCGACATGCGCGACGTGCGCGCCGAGCCGGTGCTCATCGCGGTGGTCGGGAGTGGCGAGGCCCCGCGGTGACCAACCCGGCGCTGCGTGGCCTGCCGCTGATCGAGCGCTATCGCGAGTTCCTCCCGGTCACCGACGCCACGCCGGTGATCAGCATGGGGGAGGGGGCCACGCCGCTGGTGCGGCTGGACGCCCTGTCCGGCCGCCTCGGGCTGGATGTGTGGGCGAAGTTGGAGGGCCTCAACCCGACCGGGTCGTTCAAGGACCGCGGAATGTGCGTCGCGATGTCCAAGGCCCACGAGGAGGGCGCGACCGCGGTCATCTGCGCGAGCACGGGCAACACCTCCGCCGCCGCCGCCGCCTACGCGGCCCGCGCGGGGCTCACCTGCGCCGTCATCATCCCCGGCGGCAAGATCGCCCTCGGCAAGCTGGCGCAGGCCCTCATCTACGGGGCCCGGGTGGTGGCCGTGGACGGCAACTTCGATGACGCGCTGCGGATCGTGCGCGAACTCGCCGGGGCGCACCACATCGCCCTCGTCAACTCCCTCAACCCCTATCGGCTCGAGGGGCAGAAGACG
>SXQZ01000083.1 GCA_005792725.1 Actinomycetota bacterium | reverse complement strand
GAGGTTGTCCCGACTGATGTAGATCTATGAACGGTGGTCCCTCCGCTCCGTCCGCTCGCGCTGCGAGCGTTCGGAGTGATCCAGCAAGATCAAGGAGGAACCACCGTGAAGGAAACCGTAGCGGTCGCACCGGCGACCGGACAGGTGCTGCCGGCGCGCGTCCAGGAGGCATTGGGCCATCTCGCCGGCTGCGCGAAGGAGGGGCTGCTTGCCCTCTCGGTCGGAGTCGGATTGGCGGTGCTCGGCGAGCTCATGGCCGAGGAGGTGGAGGACATCGTGGGCCCGGTGGGGCGTCATGATCCGGCGAGAGCGGCCGTGCGCCACGGCACGAGCGCCGGGGAGGTCACCATGGGAGGTCGCAGGGTGCCGGTCGCGCGCCCACGGGTACGCGCGGCCGACGGCTCGGGTGAGCTCGCGCTGTGTGTGTACGAGCACTTCACCTCGCGTGATCCCCTCACGGGGATCGTGCTCGAGCGCATCCTCGCCGGGGGCTCGATGCGCAGCTACCGGCGCCAGCAGGAGCCGGTGGGCCAAGCGGTCGCCAAGGTGTCACGCTCGACCTCGAAGTCGGCTATCTCGCGCATGTTCGTCGAGCGCACCCGCACGGCCTACCGCGAGCTCATGGCCCGCCCGCTGGGCGACGTGCGTCTGGCGGTCATGATGCTTGACGGTATCCACCTGGGCGAGCGCACCCATGTGGTGGCGCTGGGGGTCACCACCGAGGGGGTCAAGATCCCGCTGGGGCTCTGGGAGGGCTCGACCGAGAACACCACGCTGGTGCGCAACCTCCTGGCCGACCTCGTCACACGCGGCCTCGATCCCCAGCAGGGCATCCTCTTCGTGATCGACGGGGGCAAAGCCCTGCGCAGGGCCATCCGTGAGGTCTTCGGCGAGGCGCCCGTCCAGCGCTGCCAGCGCCACAAGGAGAGGAACGTCGTGGAGCACCTGCCCGAGCGCGACCGGGCGGACCTGATGAGGCGCCTGCGCGCCGCCTGGGCCGACCCGGACCCCATGCGCGCCATGGCGAAGCTGCAGCGGATCGCCACCCAGCTGGACGCAACCTATCCCGATGCGGCCAGATCACTTCGTGAAGGGCTCGACGAGACGCTCACCCTGACCCGCCTCGGCTGCCACGAGCAGCTGCGCGGTTCGCTGCAGTCGACGAATCCGTGCGAATCGATGATCGGGATCGTCCGCAAGGTGCAACGCAACGTCAAGCACTGGCGAGACGGGGACATGGCCCTTCGCTGGACAGCGGCCGGGATGCTCGAGGCCGAAAGGCAGTTCCGCCGTGTGGTCGGCTACCAGCACCTGGCCGCGCTGGTCGCGGGAATCGAACGTGAGCGGGCCCCCTCGACGCAGAGCGAGGAGGTCGCTACGCTCGTGCCCGTCTGACCATCATCGAGGGGTCATCGTTCGCGAAGATCCACATCGAGTGGGACATCCTCCAGGGCACCTCTACTACTGGGCAGACCGCCACACGGGCGATCTGCACGACCACTGAGCAACCGAAAAAGCGCAAGCAGCGCGGCGGGCGGAAAACCCATGCGCTTGCGTAAGCCAAGAAGACGATAGAGACTCATCGAATGATCATACGGGCCGCATTCGCCACAGCGGGAGTGACTCTGGCCGTTCTTGCGAGTCCGGCGGCGGGCGCATGGACGCCCGGTCAGGTGCCTCTGGTGACGAGTCCGGATGATGGGGCGACTGTTGTTCAGGCGAGTGATGCACTCACGCTCGAGCCCCACTCGGCGTTTGTCTTCTCCATTGCCTTCTCCACCTCGCCGCAAACGGCCGAACAGGTGCGCGGCCAGCCGCCCGGGACCGACCCGTCACTCGCCAACGAGGTGGCGCATCTCGGGTACTACACCTGGGCACCCAGCTACGGGGGTGTCGTGCAGGCTGCGACGCGCTACCCGCTCGTGGATATGTGGCGTGCAGAAAAGACGATCACTGGTGCCACCACCTACAACCGCTACGTACTTCCTGCTGGTCGCTACTACTACCAAGTCCAGTCCCGGGACACCTTCTATGGGCCGATTCTCTACGGCCCCATTCGAAGCCTTGTCATTCCGGCAGCCGCCGCAGCGCCGGTCCCAAGCGCAAACCCCGCGCCGACTACCTTGAGCGTGCGTACGCCGCCGAGAGTGACTGGCCGCTACCGCGTGGGCAGGCGGCTCTTGTGCAGCGGCGCAACGTTCAACGGGGCCGCCTTCAGCGACAGCGTCACGTACGGATGGCGCCGCAACGGAAGGACCGTCGCCCTGGGGACGACCTACGTCGTGAGGAAGCGTGACCGCGGCGCCCGCATCGCCTGCTTCGTCACGCACACCAACGCGACTTCATCCGCGACCGGCGTCTCGTCCGCGCGAGCCGTGCGCAGGTAGAGGGAGAGTTCTGGATGCGCCATCGACAGCCTCGAGCGACTGTGAATGGCACCGCGCCGGGGCACCTGACCAACCACCATCTCATCCGCTGCTACGTGAAGCGCGATGAATCGGACATTTGAGATGCTCGACACCACCCGATGCCCTCTTTGCTCCGACCTCATCGACCACGATGGTGTCTGCACGGGCACCGACTGCCCGTTCATCGCTTGCCCCTTCTGCAAGGCGATCGATGGCATCGCTGTGGGCACCCCAAGGATGGAGAGGGGGTATGCCACTCCGTCCTGTTCGCACTTGATCCTCCTGACAAGTGGAGAAGTTCCCACGAGCGCCTTGGCCGAGGACATCCCCCTAACTTCGGACGCAGTTCTTCTTCCGCCCGGGGCGGAATGGTTTGAGCGGTATCTCGATCGCGTGGACGACCTCACCCCGTTCATGGCGGCAGAGGGCCTCCCGATTGACGAGACACTTGAACTCTCGGAGGGGCGCTGGACCGACGACATGCTCGAGTGGATATGCCCGGCGGTCGCAAGTCGCCACGGCGCCGTTGAGCGGGTGGGTCAGCTCGGCGTCGGCACCCACTGGGTTGCCGACCCCGTCGCCTACTGGAGCGACGTGGTGGGTCACATCACGAATCTCAAGGAGTGGGTATGGGCGAGGGCATAACCGTCGGAGTTGCTCTGGACGAGAGCGATGTGATCATCGCTCAGACCATTCCCGCGGACCTGCCGGACAACTTGAGCGATGCGCTCCGCTCATTCTTTTCGGAACGCGATGACCTGACAGCGGGCATGTCCGAGTGGCTGTCGAGGCGGGTCGGCCCAGCATCAACCGCTCGTATTGCCCAGGCCCTTGAGGAAGGGATCTTCTTCCGGGAAGAAGCGATGTCGCCCACCTGCGTGCTCACCGGTCAGGTCGCGCTCGCACCAGCGCTCGATGATCTCGGGGACGGCGCGTGGTGGTTCGCCGGAGACGGACCGCCCGAGGGCTGGGATGACAATCCAGGTGGCGGAATCTGGGGCTGGCCGATTCACGTCGCTGACCTCAGCGCATTACGTGCGGCCGAGGCGCCATACCTGCCGGTTCTGGCACGACTTGCGAGCGACCTCGCGGCGGCGGACTGGACTGAGTGCGATGTCTGCGGCGGCGTTCGGCCGAGTGAGGACGAGCCCTGCCTGGATGGGTGTGCGGTCGACGGGCTCGCTGAGTGATGCCGCCGTTGCCCGGCAAGGCGGAGCCGCCTGGTGACTGACGCCCCGACGTACGACAACCCGACGAAGCTCGTGATGGCAGGGGCCACGCCGTCACAGCAGGATGTGGTGGACCAGGCACTACTCCTCGCGCACCTAAAGCGTGCGAACCCCCACAGCGTCCACGCCGGAGCGAGCACGAAACTGGACCAGATGATTCGTCGAGCCATCCTCATGGACGGCATGAGGAAGCTCGGCACGATCCTCAGGCGGGCGTTGAGCGACGAGGGCCTGCAATCGCACGACGGTGCATACCTGCAGTACGCCCTTGATACGGCGCGCGATACCGCGCGGTGGCTGCGGCAACGCACATCAAGGAAGGCGCGAGCGCGGCCCGCGAGTCTCCCGGATTCCGATGGTCCTTCGGGGATCCCAGGGGTCGTGCAGCCGGGAGAGGGCCGGCGGACGCGGCGACCGAAGTGAGGCGGGCCCCCACCGGGGACGTCATCGAGCGCAATCCGTCACCTGGCGAACGCACCTGCGGCGTCCCCCATCACGCGGTCGCCTACGGCGCGAACCGCCGCGCCGCCTTGCTCCGCAGCGATGTCGGGCAGTCCTGAGCGAGTCCTACATTGTCCCTACATTGTCTGTGCGCGCATTCGTGCACCGAACGTGCATCTCGCGCCCCGGGCGGCGGAGGCTGAATCGAGCATAAGTACCTGCACAGCGATGCTTTCTGCGGGCACCGCGCCCGACCCCGAAAACGCGCCCCGGAGGATTAGGAATCCTGTGCTCTATCCCCTGAGCTACGGGGGCGACGTACCTCTACTCGCAGGGATCCCGGTGCGCGGTCGGCGCGGGGCACCCGGCCCCGCCATGCCGCGTCCATTGCCCCTGCACGCGAGTTGCACGCAGCGGTGCCCCTGACGCTGACGGAATGTAGCGCCACCGCGCACCCGCCATGCGGCACCGGACGGCCCCGGAGCCGTCCGCGACGACCTTGACCCGGGCGAAGCCCGTCTCCGCCCGGGCAGCCGGTCGTTGGGCCGTGCCCGGGTGCCCTTCGCACCCGCGGCACCAGAGTGAGGGATCGGGAGCCCCTGCGAGCCCCGGGGGGCATCCCTCCCCCCCGGCGTGCCCCTGCCGGTGACATGCCTGGGCCTGCCCCGGCCGCCACGCCCGGGGGCGGACCAGCGCCGGGTGGGGCGACCGTGCCCGCACCGCCACCCGGAGCATGGGGCATCGATGCCCCATGGCGCAGTCCGGTCGCACGACCCGGTGTACGCTGAGTGCATGCCGTCTCCCCGGACCCGTGCCTCGCGGCGCGCCGGCGCCAGTGCCGGCGCTGCGGGTCTGGCCCTCGCTGCCGTCGTGCTGAGCGGCTGCGCCTACCCCGCCGCGTCGGGCAGCAGCGTGGTCACGTACTTCCCGGGTTGTGGTCCGGACGAGACCCAGATCATTCTTAACTGCACGACGTTGATCGCGTCGAGGGATGCGAAAATCCTGGACGACAAGGGTCGGCGCCATGCGCCAGCGACCAGTCGTGTCACGGCGGAACTGGGTGGCGCGGCCGGAACTCTCGCCATGGGGTTCTTCGAAAAGACCGACGGCGGTCACCTCGTCTGGGCCCACCGAGTCACATGGCCGACGAGCCCCACCACCGCGGGCCCACCCATCCGGCAGCGGGTGGAATCGGTCAGATCCGGAGTGTTCAATGACTACTGGATACTCGATCGGGAACTGCCTGTGCGTGGGCACCAGACCGCACCCGTCGCTTCCCTGTTCTCACACGATTCCCCGGCGGCCCGTGACCCCGCCCCCACGACACCCACGATCCTCGACGCGCGGCAGTCGACGGGCACGGGCCTGACGTACTCATGGGACACCGACGGCGACCGCATGTACGGGGATGACCCCCAGGGCGGATGGACCGGCGTGCCGGCTCCCGCGGCCGGAACCGCGTACATCCCGTCGGGGGCCCTGACGGCGGCGGCGCTGACGCCAGCCGTGAGGGTGACGGACACCGAAACCCAGACCGACGTCGCCCAGGTGGACAACCTGCCCACATGGGCGGATGGGGCCGGGGGCCTCGCCGTCGCCGCGGGTGCCGGCGGGCAGATCTCGCTCTTGCCCGCCATCGGCACGCTGCCGACGGGCTCCTACCCGGTGGTGGATGTGCACTACGCATGCATTGACATCGGTGGCGACGGCACATACGACACCGTGGAGCCACTGGTCTACATCGCGGCTGGCGTGCGCACGGGCTTCCCTGACTACCTGACGGCACTCTGGACGGGCCCCAAGCGCGTGCGCGTGGCCTTTTTTGCTGACAGCCCCACCCCACTCGCCGAGCGGGGCACGTGCACCAACCCCGCACCGGGGGCACTGGTGCTGTCCACCCACACCGAACTGGTCAACGGCGCCACCAGGACAGCGATGGAACAGGGCGGGTACGCGAAGGCGAAGGTCACGCGCTACACCGCCACCGCCCGGGTGCGCCTGACGGGCGGCACCCTGATCGCCCCGGGTACGCAGGCGGGCACCTCCGTGCGCGGCGTCCTCAACCGGGGGCGCTACACGCTGCGCACCCCGGCGCGGGCCCACGGCCGGGCGCGCCCGGCGGGGCTCGCGGCCTTCGCCTCCGGTGACTTCGCCAGCCGCTCAGACGCCACGCTCGGGTTCACCGGGGACGGCCGGACCACGCTGGAGGGCACCACCACCATGGTCATCCGGGGTACCGGGCGGGCGCTCGCCTGCCTGACGGTGGCCCAGACCGATTCGTCCACCACCTGGACGGCAATGGGCGGCACGGGCGTGGCGCGCACACTGCGCATGACCATGACCGGCGGCCCGACGCTCAACCGCCTCGTCACCACGGCGGTGCCGGTGGATGCCAAGGTCACCGGCACCGGCAGGTCGGCGGTGCGGGCGCTGTCGCCGGTGAGCACGCGCTACACTGTGAACGCGGCGACGGGCGCGGGGCGCGGCATGAGCACGGCCTGCCGGGCATTGGTGAAGCGCCTGCCATAGGCGGCTCCCCGGGGCCGTTGCCGTGCCCCGCGATCCCCTCCCCCGGCGGGGGGCCGCCGGCCGTCGGGGGGCATCCACGGCACGGCGGGGGGCCGCCGGCACCCGCGGGCATCCACGGCCCGGCGCGGAGTGACGGAACCGCGCAGCGTGGCCCCGGCCCGGCCCAGCCGGCGATGTAAGGCCGCGGCGCCAACCGGCTGACTCGCTGGCGGTACGTCCCATGCACCGGGCGACGAGGAGGATTCCGGGTGGTCACCCCGCGCAGCGCCATCACCGGATCCATCGCGGTGATCATCGGTCTGGGAACCGCCACGGGTGCCCTTGGGGCCCAGGCGATCTCCGTGGCATCCGGGGAGGACCACTCCTGCGCCATCATGCAGGACACCACCGTGCGGTGCTGGGGCATGAACAGCGATGGCCAGCTGGGGGATGGGAAGCAGGTGGACCGCCCCTACCCGGTACCGGTCGCCGGTCTGACCGGCGTGGTCGATGTCGCGCCGAGCCGCGCCCACACGTGCGCCGTCCTGTCGTCGGGAACGGTCATGTGCTGGGGGGATGGCCAGGTCGGGCAGCTGGGTGACGGCAGGGCGCGCGCGCTCACCACTCCCTCTCTGGTGCCGGTCACCGTTTCCCACATCACGACGGCGACCCAGGTGGCCTCGGGGTCCGAGACGACCTGTGCCCTGCTCCGGGACACCACGGTCCAGTGCTGGGGGCGCGGCGACTACGGCACCCGTGGCGATGGGTCAACCATCAATGCGGGCCTGTCGCCCGTGGCGGTGCGCGGCCTCACCGGGGTCACCGCGATCATCGGCGGGCGGCTGCACATGTGCGCCCTGCTGGACGATCAGTCGCTTCACTGCTGGGGATCGAACGTCTACGGGGAACTGGGCGACGGTACGAGGACCCGCCGGACGGTGCCGTACCGCGTCCCGCTGCCCGGACCGGTCGTGAGCGCGGACGGCGGTGCGACCAGCACGTGCGCTGCCCTCGCGGACGGGTCGGTGTACTGCTGGGGAGGCAACGACCACGGTCAGCTGGGAACCGGTGCCTCGGGCACGGACCAGTTGTCCCCGGTCGCGGTGAGTGGGGTCAGCACGGCGCTCGCGGTGGGCCTGGCCCACCAGGCCGGGTGCGCCCGCCTGCCCGGGTCGGTCACGCAGTGCTGGGGGCACGGCACGTGGAATGGCGGCGTCGGATGGACGACCACCCCCGTGACCGTCCCCGGGCTGGCCGGCGCCGTGGAGATGTCGATGGGAAGCAATGTCAGCTGCGCCACCTTCGCGCGTCCTTCCCTCAAGTGCTGGGGCAGCAATGCGTTCGGCTCCGTCGGGGGCGACATCCCGGGCACCGGTGGACCCTCCCCCGTCACCGTCGTCGGCCTCACGGAGACACCGAAGCTCACCGGCAGCCCGCCGTCACCGAGTGGATCCGGGACCGCGGAGTTCACGCTCGCCGGCCCCGCCGGGGTCACCTACGAATGCACGGTGGACAACGCCGCATTCACGGCGTGCGGGAACCCGGCCACCGTGTCCGACCTCGCCGACGGGAACCGGACGATCCGCTTCCGGGCGCTCGATGCGTGGGGCAACCCCAGCCGGGAGACGACCGCGTTCGCGTGGACGGTTGACATCTCCGTGACCCGGCCCTCCCTCGGATCATCCGTTGGTGCGCATACCAATCGGACGTGGGCGCTGTTCACGCTCGCCGGGGAGCCGGACGCCTCCTTTGAGTGCTCCCTGGACGGGGCGGCGTTCACGGGCTGCCCGGCCAGTTCCCACGTCGGCGGTCTGGGCGACGGTGAGCACCGATTCGCTGCCCGGCAGGTCTCGGTGCTCGGCCATGTGTCGCAGCCCACACAGGTCGACTGGACCGTCGACACAACCCGCCCGGCCCCGCCGGACATCACCGGGCAGCCCCGCCCCTTCTCACCGGGCGTGGAGGCCACCTTCGCGTTCTCGGGAGAGGAGCCCGGCGTGACGTTCCTCTGCTCCCGCGACGGGGCGGGGGCGACGGAATGCGCGAGCCCCCATGGCGTCACACACCTCTCCGAGGGACGCCACTCGATGGACATCACGCAGGTTGACCGCGCCGGCAATCAGGGCGAGGCCTCAACCATCAACTGGACCGTGGACACCGTCGCTCCGATCGCCCCGCATTTCCGGCGCGCCCCGGGCGTCTTCTCCGGCGATCCGGATGCGGTGATCGCGATCGCGGGCGAGCCGGGTGCCACCTTCGCCTGTTCACGCGACGGCGGCCCCGTGGCCCCGTGCGATTCCCGGCAGGTGATCGGTGGCCTGCCCCTCGGGCGCCACTCCCTCAGGGCCCAGCAGGTGGACGCGGCAGGGAACGCGGGTCCGTTCGCCGTGACGTCCTGGACGACCGTGCCCACGCCGCCGCCGGGTGACCGGGGCGTATCGGTCAACGAGGGCGCCATCTACACGACCAGCGAATCGGTGATGCTCGATCTGGTGTGGCCGGAGGGGGCGACCGCGGTCCGGGTGTCGAATGACGGCGGGTTCAGGGGGGCGCAGACCATCGCCCTGGGTGCGCGCGTGCCGTGGACGCTCGCAACCAGTCGTGCGGAGCGCCTCCCCAGGATCATCTACGTGCGCTTCCGGGGCCACCTCGTGGATGAGGACCGCACCTACACCGACGACATCATCCTCGACGGGACCGCCCCGGAGATCATCGCGGCGTCGGTTGCCGGGGACGCTCCGGAGGCGAACCTGCAGCCCGGAACGCGGGCGCGGACGGTGACCATCCGGGTTCAGGCACGCGACCGGACCTCCGGGGTCGACGGGATGCAGGTGGCGTCGTCGCGGGCACCCCGTGCCCGGATCCTCAGGTTCCACCCGCAGACGCGGGCCACCGTCACCGGACCCCGTGTGTGGGTGCGGGTGCGCGACGGCGCGGGCAACTGGTCGGGGTGGACGCGAGCACGTACATGAGCCCGGCGACCGGATCGGGGCGCAAAGGGCCGGGTGGCCACAGCGTGCCCCCGACGCCCACGTGCGCGCCTCCCGGGGATCACACGCCCGGTGCACGCGCGCCCCTCGTGGGCGCGGGTGACGGACTCCCCCGGGGGGCAGGATGAGTCACGACGCCGCACCGACCTGGTTCTGGATCATCGCCGCCGTGGCAATCGCCGTGATCGCCATGGCGCTGGCGGTGGGTGTCTACACATACCGGCAGGCCGCCTGCGTGGACATCGCGGTCAATGAGGTATCGCGCGACGCGTCCGTGGCGTGCATGGAGCGCCTGCGCTGAGTCAGGTCGTGCCGGCGGCGGGTGTGACTCCCGCGGGTGGCAGAGCGGACATGCCGGCGCGGCAGCCCGCTCACGTCGGGCGATGAGGCGGGGGGTCCGGGCCGGCCCCCCGGGCGATGGCGGGGCCACCCGCCGGCACGGGACCGGCGCACGCAGGGTGCGGGTTCCGGGGCGCCCGGCCCCGTCGGGGCGTCCTCAGGACGCGGGAGGGCCGGCCCGGGGCACCGGGACCGCGTGCACCACGAGGCCCGGGATACCCACGAAGTCGGCGGCGTTGGTCGTGAACAGCGGGAGCTCGTGCGCCAGGGCGACAGCGGCGATGAGGACATCGAAGGCCCGTGCCGACCGCGTGCGTCCGCGGGCGCGCAGCCCGACGGCGACGATGCCGAAGGCGCGCGCCGCGGCATCGTCGAAGGGCAGGGCACGGAAGTCACCCTCGGCCTGCTGCAGCACGGCCTGCCTGCGCGCGCGCTCGGCAAGGTCGTCGGTGGCCAAGGGGCCCACCGCCAGCTCGGCGAGCGTGATTGCGCTGATGAGCGGCCGTTCGGGCAGATCGGTGGCGTCGGCCACGGCGGGCAGTGCGATGACCGCGCTGGTGTCGAGCAGGCCCACGGGGGGCCGCGTCACAGGCGCTGGTCCACGAGGGCCTGCACGTCGCGGCGCAGTACGGCGGGATCGAGCAGGGGCACCGCACGCCAGCGGCGCACCAGCGCCCCGGCCTCGAGCCCGGCGGGGGCCACCGGCCGCAGCTCGGCCACCGGCGTGCCCGCCCTCGTCACCATCAGCGCCTCGCCGGCGGCAACGCGATCCACCACGTCGCCCCCGTGGTGGCGGAGTTCCCGGATGCTCACCTGCTCCATGGTGCCACGGTATCACGCGTGATACACACCCGATCCGTGCCCGCACCGGCACGAATCGGTACCGGATCCGCGTGGCGCTCCGGTGGCATCGGGGTCAGCCGCGTCCGCGGTGGCGGCGCCGCATCCACCATGAGCACCGGAACCGGCGGCGGCCGCTGGCCACGGGCCGCATCCGTCGTCGGGATGAGGGTCAGCCACGCCCGGGATGCGGGGCCGGGCCCTCCCCCGTCGTCGTGAGCGGGGCCCGGGCCCTCTCCCGTCACCGTGAGCGGGGCCGGACGTCCCTGCGGTGCGGGGGCCGGGCCCTCCCCCGCCGAGGGCTACATCGCCACCCCGCCGTTCACCGAGAGCACCTGTCCGGTGATGTAGCCCGCGGCGGGAGAGGCGAGGAACAGGATGGCCTCGGCCACCTCGCCGGGCTGGCCAACGCGGCGCATGGGCGTGGCGCGCACCGCGCCCTCGACGATGCGGCGCCCCACCTCATCGGCCTCCAGGCGCTCCTGGAACGGCGTTTCGGTGACGGACGGCGACACGCAGTTCACCCGGATCCCGTGCCGGGCCTCCTCGCGGGCGAGGGACTTGCTGAAGCCCACCACCGCGGCCTTGGCCCCCGCGTACACCGCCTCGCCCCACCCACCGACGCGCCCCGTGTCGGACGCCACCGACACCACGGCGCCCGCACCGGACCGGCGCAGGGCGGGCAACGCCGCGTGCGTGACCGCGAGCACACCCAGATAGTTGATCGCGACCAGCCGCTGCCACAGGTCGGGGCCGGTGTCGGTGAACATCGCCGGGTGGTCCCACCCGGCGCCGTTCACCAGCACGTCGAGGCCACCGAGTTCGGCCTCGGCGGATGCCACCGCGATGGCCACGGCGGCGGCGTCGGTGACGTCAGCGACCACGCCGCAGATGGCGCCGCACCGCCGGGCGGCATCCACCGTGGCCGCGTCCATGTCGAGCACCGCCACCCGTGCCCCGCGGGACACCGCGCGGGTCACCACCTCGCGCCCGATGCCGCCCGCACCGCCCGTCACCAGCACCGTGCGTCCATCCATGCTCATCCCTCCTCGCGAAACCGCGTGAACGTCCCCATCGAAACGGCCGCCACCCGGCCGCCGGGCAGCGTGGCCTCGGCCGATGCCACGACGATGCGCCGGCCCAGCGTCAGCACCCGGCCCTCGGCCGTCACCTCGCCCGGGGGCACGGGCGTCGTGAAGTTGATCTTCATCTCGATCGTCGCGCAGCCCTCATCCGGATCCATCCGGGCGATCGCGGCGAGGGCCATCGCGGCGTCGAGCAGCCCGGCGAGTGACCCGCCATGGGCCGTGCCGTACGCCTGCAGGTGCCCATCGGCCACGGTCATCCGGAACCGGCTGCCCGTCTCGTCGGCCGACAGCACCTCGAGCCCGGTCAGGCCGTACCAGCCGCAGCGGTTCCAGCGCGCCAGCACCTCCGCGTCGGCGCTCACCGGGCGCCCGCCCCGGCCAGCCGATCGGTTGCCATTGTCATCACCTGATCCCTCCTCACCTTTCCTGACGGGGTCACCGGCAGGTGATCCGCCACCACCACCGCCCGCGGCACCATGTGGGCCGGCAGGAGGTCCGCGCAGCGCCCGTGCAGGCGTGCCTCAAGCCATCCGGGCTCCGCGTGCGACCCCACCACCGCCACGAGGCGATCGATGCCATCGGCGTCCGGGGCCGCCAGCACCACCGCATCCGCAACCTCCGGGTCGCCGAGGACCACATCCTGCACGTGCGCCGGATCCACCCACAGCGCACCGACCTTGATCACGTCACCCAGGCGCCCGAGGAAGGTGAACGACCGGTCCGCCTCCATGCGCACCCGGTCGCCGGTGCGCAGCCAGCCACCGGTAAGCGCGCGGGCGGTCGCATCGCGATCGCCGAGGTACCCATCCATCACGGTCGGGCCGCGCACCCACAGCTCGCCCTCGTCACCGGGCAGGGGGCGGCGCCCGTCAATGCACAGGTCGTACCCTGCGACCGGCCAGCCCACGGTCCCCGCACGCGGGGCACCCGGCGTGTCGGAGAGGTACAGGTTGGTGGCCTCCGACGAGCCGAGGCCGTTCACGATGCGCAGGCCGGTGTCGCGGGCCACGTCGTTCCACACGGTCGCCGGCAGGTTCTCGCCTGCCGAGCCCGCATGGCTCACGCGCGCGAGCACGCCCGGGTCGAACCGGCCCTCGCGCACATGGCGCGCCAGGCGGGCCCAGAAGGTGGGTACGCCGTACACGGCGGTGACCCCGCCCAGACGGCACGCCGTCGCGAGCGCCGCGGGGTCCGTGCCGCCGCCGAGCCACGCCGCTGCCCCGGCCCCGAGGGGGAAGTACAGCGCGTTTCCCAGGCCGTAACTCGTGGCGAGCGCCGCGACCGACCAGGTGACATCCCCCGGACCCAGACGCATGACGCTGCGGCCGAACGTCGCGATGCAGGCGGGGATGTCCCCGTGGCGGTGCACCACCCACTTCGACGGCCCGGTGGAGCCCGAGGTCGCCAGCAGGTAGCAGGGGTCCGTCGTGCGCACGGATGCCGACGGTGCACCACGTGCGGACGGCCCGCTCCGCATCGCGGCGTCCACCTCCGCCGTACCCGCCACCGGCGCCACCGGCGCCACCGCCAGATCATCCCGGTCGGACAGCACCAGGCGGGGATCAGCGCGCAGCGCCAGGTCGGTGGCCCGGGCGGCATCCACCGACGGGGCGACCAGGGCCGCCACCGCCCCGATGCGGACGATCGCGATGAACGACGCGACCCACGGAACGCCATCGGGAAGGGCCAGCACCACCCGGTCGCCCCTGCCGACGCCCTGGCCTGCGAGCCATCCGGACAGCGCCTCCACATCGGTTCGCAACCCGCCGCGGGTCACGACGCCCCGCGTGCCCACGAACGCGGGGGCAACGTCGGACCCCGGGGCGAGGACCACATCGGCCATGTTGGCCGGCCGCGTGCCCCGGGGCGCGGGCGGCCGGGGCATCGGGTCAGGCCTCCGCGTCGTCGGGGTCGGGGACCGGGGCGCCGTGACGCACCACCACGCGGCACCGGCCGGAATGGGGACCGACGGCGTCGAAGTCCACCAGCTCGCCCCCCGTTGCGGCGAGCAGGCCCGTCGCGATCCCCTTGTGCAGCGTGCACACCATGGACCCATGCTCGCCCGACACGACCTCGGCGAAGGGGCAGTGGCGCAGGATGATCTCCTGCCCGCCACGGGCCGCGGTGCCGGCGTCGGTCACATCGTCGGGTGCGAAGCCCGTGCGCTGGAGGGCGTCCAGCAGCGTCCCGCCGCACTCCGCGATCGCCCGGCCCTCCTCGACCCCGAGTGCCTCGACCTCCACCTCGGACACCCGTGCGCGCGCAACCAGCCGCAGAAGTATGTCGAGCAGATCCCTCCGGGATGCGGCCATGCCCGCGGCCCCGGGGTCGGTGAGCCGGAAGATGATGCGGGGCCGCCCCGGACGGCCGGTGCCGCGCTCGCGCTCCGACCACACCAGGCCTGCGCCCGCGAGCACCGACAGGTGCGTGCGCACGGCGTTGTGGTGCAGGTCCATCGCACCGGCGAGATCGAAGGCGGTTGCACCGTCGGGCGCCCGCGTGAGCACGTCGATGATGCGCTGGCGGGACGGATTCTGGACCGCGCGCTCGGCACTCATGGGCGTCACGCCATCACCGCGGCCCACCGCCGCCGGGCAGCCCGGAGGTCGTCCTGCGTGTTGAGGTTGAGGAGCACGTCGTCCGGCACCGTCACCCGGGCGGCGGCAAGCGCGCGCACCAGACCCATCGCGGGCAGGCGGCCCGCTGCCAGCAGGGCATCCGCCACCGCGAGGGCCGGCACCCGCGGATAGCGGGCGCACAGTGGCTGCGGCCGCCCGTGGGCGCACGCGACGGCGGCCGTTCCCACGGGCATGGCCGCCAAGGTGGCCACCACCGGGGCGGCGAATGGAAGGTCGCAGGCGAGCACGATCACATCGTCGCACGCCGTGGCCCCGAGCCCCGTGGCCATACCGGTGAGCGGGGCATCGGGACCCGGGCGGTCCATGTACACGGGTACGTCCAGCGGTGGCAGGGGGATGCCCCGCCGACCCACCACGATCACCTCGTCGCAGTGCATTCGCAGGAGGTCGGCCGCCGCCTGCGCCATCGCGACCCCGCCGACGACGACGGGGCCCTTCGGCCGCCCCATGCGCCGACCCGCCCCCCCGGCGAGGACGATGCCCGACAGCATCGGGTGGCCCGCGGCCATCAGGCCACTGCGACCTTCCGGGCGCCCGTGCGCCGTCCCATCGCCAGCAGCACCACGAGGCAGATGACGGCGGTGCCGCCGAGCAGCAGGAAGGCCAGCAGGTACGACCCGGTGGCAGCGAAGGTACCGGCCAGCACGAGCGGCGGGAAGAACCCGCCAAGTCCGCCCGCCGCGCCGACCACCCCGGTGACGGCCCCGACCACGTCGGGGAACTCCTGGGCGACCAGCTTGAACACGGCCCCGGTGCCGAGCCCGAGGAAGCCGGCCAGGGTGAGTGCGCAGATCGTGAGCACCACCATGTCGTGGTACCCGAAGGCGACAGCCACGGCGAGCCCCGCGACGGCGGTGAAGACGACCTTGAGCACGAGGTTGGCGCCCACCTTGTCACTGATGACGCCGCCGATCGGGCGGGCGAGCACGGCCACGGCCGCGAAACCGGCGGCGCGCGCGGCGGCATCGGGCTTTGCGAGGTCGTGCACGCTCGTGAGGAAGGTGGGGAGGTATGCGAACATCGCGACGAAACCGCCGAACACGAGGAAGTAGTAGAAGGTCGGCGCCCACGCCGCCGGGCGCTCCTTGAACACCTTGAGCGGGGAGAGGAACCCGCCCTTCGCGGGTGCCTTCGCGACCGGCGCGTCGCGCGCCAGCACGATGAAGAGCACGAGTATGACGACGATGAGGCCGATGGCGAGGAGGAAGGGCGCCGTCATCCCGAACGCGTCGGCGATGCGCGGGGCCGTGAGACCGGCCACGACGGTGCCACCCATGCCCATCCCGTAGATGCCGAGGGCGCGGCCCTGGATCGCGGACGGGTACCAGCGGTTGACGAACGGGACGCCGATGGCGAACGATGCGCCGGCGAACCCGAGGAAGAAGCCGATGACGATGAGGGACACCAGCGAGTCGTGCCACACCGCCAGCGCGGCGAGGGGGAGGATGGTGAATGCCAGGAGCCCGCTGAAGACCTTCCGGCCGCCGATGCGGTCGGTGAGGATGCCCAGGGGAATCCTCATGAGCGAGCCCATCAGTACGGGCACGGCGATGACGATGGACAGTTGCACCGTGCTGAGGCCGAGCGACTCCTTGAAACTCGGCCCGAGCGGGCCGAGCATGCTCCACGCGTAGAACGTGACGAGGAAGCCCAGCGTCGCGAGGATGAGGGCGAGCGTGCGCCCCCCGCGTGCCTCGGGGTTCATCGGGAAGACCTCCCAGTGGGAATGGCCCCGCCCGCGCGAACGCGCGCGCGGTACAGGATGGGGCTGCGCACCAGGTACCCCACCGGCACGCTCCAGGCGTGCACAAGGCGGGTGTACGGCCAGATGAGCAGCAGGAGCCACGCGGCGATGACGTGCGCCTGGTACAGCACCGGCGCACCGGCCACGAGCGCCACGTCGGGGCTCAGGGTGAAGATGCCGCGGAACCAGGGGGCGATGGTCTCGCGGTAGTCATACGTGCCGAAGATGTTCTCGGCGATCGTGGACCACATGCCGAGGCCGATCACCACGGCGAGCAGTCCCTCGGCCGCCCAGTCCCCACGCGTGGTCGTGCGGCGCACGCGGGGGACCACGATGCGCCGTACCAGCAGGATCACGTAGCCGATCACGAGGATCCCGCCGGCGGCCATGCCCGACGTGATGGCGACCAGGTGGTAGGTGTGCTCGGAGACGCCGAACGCCTCCGTGGCGTCGGCGGGAATGAGGATGCCCACGAAGTGACCGGCCAGCACCAGCAGCAGGCCGACGTGGAAGAGGATGATGCCGGGCCGCAGCCACCGGCGCTCGAGCAGCTGGGTGGACCGGGCGGTGACCGTGTACTGGTCACGCCGGTAGCGCCAGATGTGGCCGAGCACGAACGAGGCGATCGCCAGGTAGGGCAGCACCAGATACAGCAGCATGTCCACCCGGCTCATCGGATACCTCCGGCGGTCGCGCCCGCGCAGGCCAGGCGGCCCGTGGGCTCCGGCATGACCTCGGGCGGTGCGAACGGCTCAAGGCCGATCGCCTCGGTGGGCGGCCCCTCACGGGCCATGGAGCGCACGAGGTCACGCTCCTCGGACGTGAGCGGCGGCAACTCCTGCACCACGGCGGCCAGGACCGGGGCGAACGGGCTCCCTGCCTCCTCGAGGCCCAGGCGCAGCAGTTCGATCACCGGCAGGTGGTCACGCAGTATCGCCTCGCCGTCGGGGTGGCCCGTCCCGGCGAACTCCAGCGCCATCGGCAGGTGGTCGGCGAGTTCCGTGGTGCCATCGGGTTCGACGCCGGCCTCGCGGTACCGGTGGCGGAGGGCGAGCAGTGCGATGCCCCGCTGGCGGCGGTCGCCGTAGGTGGCGTAGGTGAGGTCGAGCGAGGTCCGGCGAGAGAGGTCGAACGTGCGCACGTACTCCTCGCGCAGGCGGTCCGCGGCGAGCGCCGCCCACCACCGCACGGCGGGCACGAGCAGGTCGCGGGCGGGCGAGCGCCGCATGTCCTGAACGGCCGTGGCAATCCGCGGCCGGGCCGCCATCACCTCGTCGTCGGGGAAGCGCAGCATCAATGCCCCCACGTCCATGACGTCGGTGTCCATCAGGCCACCCCCGTCGCCGACGTGGCCGAGCACCCGCAGTCCTCTGCCCCGCATCCGCCGTGGGCGTGGGACGGTGGTGGCGGGGCCGCGCACCGGCACTCACCCGGCTCGCAGCCGCATTCGGGATGCGCGGGGGGTGGAGCGGTGGCCACGGCCGCATGCACCCGATCGCGAGTGCCCAGGTGGAAGGCGGCGACGCGGTCCCCGTATTCGGCCTCCACGGCGCCTCCGCACGGACCGGGCCCGGCCGGATCGGTGAAGCCGCACGCCCCCTGGTGGTCGTCGAGCAGGCCGCCCACCTCGGCGTGGCTCTTGGGGATGACGAACCGGTCGATGGACTTCGCAAGGCCCAGCAGGCGATACATCTCCTCGATCTGCGCGGGGGTCATGCCGACCGCCTCGGCCAGGGAGGAATCCGGTACCCCGCCCACCGTCGCGGTGCGCATGTAGGCGCGCATCGCGGCGAGCCGCTTGAGGACGGTGCGGATGACCTCCTCGTCACCTGCCGAGAGCAGGTTGGCGAGGAACCGCACGGGGATTCTCAGCGAGTCAATCGCCGGGAAGACATCGTCGGGGTCGGCCTCCGCCCCGTCGCCCTCGATCATGCTCATCACGGGCGAGAGCGGGGGCACGTACCAGACCCTCGGCAGCGTGCGGTACTCGGGGTGCAAGGGCAACGCGATGCGG
>SXQZ01000008.1 GCA_005792725.1 Actinomycetota bacterium | reverse complement strand
GAGCCCGGTGCCGGCCATCACGAGCAGGGCCTCCTCCCGCTCGGAGAGCGGAACGGGGTCGTAGGGGGACGAGTAGTTGATGACGTCACTCTCGACGGTCATGCCGAGGCCGACCCGCCGCGACTTGCGGTCGAAGACCGACTGGAAGTACGGGTACGTGAGGGCGTCGGTGAAGCCGAGGGGCGCGCCGGAGACGATCCCGAGGGGGTCGGCTTCGGTCGTCATCGTCGTGTCTCCTTGGCTGCCGGGGCGGATCGGCACGCACGCCGTGCCGGATGCGGCGAAGGACAGGAACCCCGGCGGCGGGATGCCGACCGAACCGCCACCACGGCGCGGGCGCACGCGAGGCCCCCGGTGCTCGGGCGGATCCCGGCTCCCCCCACGCCGCATGCGGGTGCGATGCGCCGACCGCCGGGAGAGGTCAGTCGGTCTGGAAGCCGCCACCCGTGGAGTAGGAGACGGCAGCGGTGGCGCCGCCCGGGGGAAGCGAGAGGGTGATCGACGGTGCGCCCGGGGGCGTGATGACCCTCCCGGTCTGCAGTTCGGCCCACGTGGGCAGCCCCTGGGTGACGAACAGGGTCAACCCGCCCGGGGGCTTCATCGGGAGGACCTGCCCCGGCTCCACGACCGCGGCGGTCATGGGCGTGGGTGACGATACCGTCACGCCGTTCGTCACCACGGACCCGGCGAGCCCTCCGGTCACCGGCAACGGGCTCTGATTGACGAGCCCGACGAGGCCACTCAGGTATGGCGGGCCCACCGCGATGGTCCCGGTCGCCCCGACGCTGCCGCTCTGGCCGGGCGCCACCAGACCGACGGCGTCCGGGACCACCGAGAAGTTCGGTACCACGTCGGCAGCCTGCGGGACCAGCACGCCGCCCGACAGCACCATGGGCGGCTGCGCGGTGTACACCCACGTGGCGTCCGTGAATACGACGGCGTTCACCATCTGCGGCTGGAAGGCAATGCTCAGCACCTGCACGCCGGCGGCCCACGGCATGGGCACCCCGGGTGACTGCATGTTCGCCCACGATCCGGCGAAGGCCATCCCGTTCATCCACATGGACCACAGGGCGCCCGGGCGCACCACGAGCGAGATGGCGCGGGTGCCCGGCGCCGCGATGTCACCGGCGATCTGGTGCTCACCCGCCTCCATGATGACCTGGGCGGTGATGCGGTCGTGCCCTGCGCCGCCCACCAGCATGTCCCGGCCCGAACCGCCGTCCATGCGGTCGTCGCCGGCGTCACCGAACGCGGTGTCGCGGCCGGCACCGGTCCGGATGTCGTCAGGGCCACCGCGCCCCAGCACCACGTCATCGCCGGCACCGGTCCGGATGTCGTCGGCCGCGGGCGAACCGCACACGATGTCGGGTCCGGCGCCCGTGCGCACCGTGGCCCCCGCGCGCAGGCGGATGATGTCGCGCCCGGGCGTGCCGGTGATGACGCCGCGGTCCTGCGTGGTCGTCACGGGCAGGCCGTGGCAGGTGGCGCGGGCCGTGGCGCCCGCGCCGACGACGGCGGTGCACGCGGCGAGCGTCACCGGCAGGGCGAGGGCAGTGGCGCGGAGGGTCCGCCGCATGGGACCCATGTGTAGCCGACCAGCCGTGCGGGTCATGTGGCCGTTCCTCCCCGGGCGGCGTCATCACGCGGGTGGCCGGGGCGTGACCCGGGTCCCTCCCCCGGCAGGAACTTCGTTGCGTCAATTCCGTGCTCGGCGGCGAGGCGCATGAAGGTCTCCCTCATCTCCTCGGGGTACTCCGGGAGGTCCTCCTCGGCCAGCACCTGCTCGGCCCGGGCGCGGATGTTCGGCCCGAAGTCCCAGTCCTCATCCGCCATCAGCCGCCGGATCTCGGCGGCCGGGACCGCGAGCAGCCCGGGGTCGCGGCCGTGCTCCCCGGCCAGTCGGGTGATCTCCTCCACGCGGCCCGCAACGGGGGCCTGCTCCTGGATGAGCCCCTTGCTGCGCAGCATCTCCACCGTGGATGGCTGGCACTCGAAGGGGGTGCCGAGCGCGTTGTCGTGGAAGAGCCGCTCGAACCTCAGGCGGGGACGCTGGCCACCGGCCTTCGCGTCCTCCAGCGGGTAGCCCACCGCGTGGCCCCATGTGAACTTGTAGTTCGGGGGCAGGCCCATGGCCTTCTCCACCCCGCCCGGCTTGCGGCCGAAGGCGATGAGGATGTTGCCCACGCCCACCCCGACCCCGGCGGCAATCGCGTTGGCCACGGCCTGACCGGTCTCGAAGCGCAGGAGGATCTCCGTGCGCTCGGGCGGGAAGCTCATGAGGCGCGGGATGGTCTGCGTCATCGAGAACTCGTAGTTCCACCCGTGGTACTTCGTGGCGGCGCCGACGAGGCTGAGGCCCGAGATGCCGTCCACGGCGCGGCCGTACCAGGTGTTGATGTTGGTGAGCCACAGGATGAGGTGGGAGGCCTGGTTGATGATTTGCACGTTGAAGCCCGAGACGCACTCCTCGAGCTCGTCCCACGCGTCGCACTCGTCGCGCCGTACGACGATCGCCTCGGTCGCGTTGATGTTGCCCTGGCAACTCGCGAAGCGGGCTGCCTGGAGCATGGTCTCGATCTTCCACCGCTCGACCTCACGGGACGGGTCGAAGTAGCGGATGCTGCGCCGGTCGCCGAGTGCCTGCAGGATCGGCAGGTCGGGGATCTGGCTGGCGGGGGGTGCGTCGTTGTCGGCCATGGGTCTGCCTCCGGTGGTTGGTCGCGGGACCCGCGCCCGGCGGGAGCCGGATTGAGCGTACGCCCGGTGCGCGGCGGCCGTCCGCAGCGTCGTGTTCCCTTTGCCGCGTGAGCCGGCCCAACCCCTACCCCACTCTCGAGCAGAAGGGTGGGGGCCGTGGCGCACGCCTTCCCTACATGCCGGGTGTGGACGGCCTTCGCGCGCTTGCGGTGGCAACGGTCTTCATCTTCCACGCGGGCGCCGAGTGGCTGCCGGGCGGGTTCCTGGGCGTGGACTTCTTCCTGGTGATCTCCGGCTACCTCATCACGTCGCTGCTGGTGGCCGAGCAGCGCTCGTCGGGTCGGCTCGACCTGTGGCGGTTCTGGCTCCGGCGCGTGCGGCGCCTGATCCCGGCGTTGCTGCTGGTGCTGGCGGGCACCCTCATCGCGATGCTGATCCTCCACTGGGAGGAGGTCTCGCGGCTCAAGGGCGCGGCGCTCTCGTCGCTGGCGTACGTGACCAACTGGTACTTCATCGTCGCCGACGTCCCGTACTTCGAGCAGTTCGGCCGGCCCAACGTGTTCACGCATCTGTGGTCGCTGGCCGTCGAGGAGCAGTTCTACCTGTTCTGGCCGCTCGTGCTGGCGCTCGTGCTGGTGGTATTCCGGATGCCGGTGTGGGTACTGGGTGTGCTGGCCGCCGGGGGCGCCGCCGCCTCCACGGGGTGGGCGTGGCACCTGTACGACCCGTACGAGTTGCCGTGGCGCATCTACTACGGCACCGATGCCCGGGCCGTCGGCCTGTTCGTCGGCATCGTCGGGGCGGTGCTGCTGCCCCCGGGCCGGCTCACGCCGATGGCCTCGCGGCTGGGGCGGTGGGGCATGGAGGTCGTCGGCGTCGCAGCGCTCGCCGGGGTGATCTGGTGCATGTTCACGATCAACGAGTTCGAGTCACCGCTGTACCAGGGGGGGTTCCTGCTGCTGGCCGTACCGGCCATCGCCCTCATCGTCGTCTCCGCGCATCCGCAGTCGTTCATGGGGCGCTTCTGGGGACTTCCGCTCCTCGTCTGGGTCGGTGCCCGCTCGTACGGCATGTACCTGTACCACTGGCCCGTGGTCATGCTCATGCGCCCGGGCGACGATGTGCCCATGTCCGGCGCCCCCCTCGTGGCGATCCAGGTGATCCTCATCGTCGGCATTTCGGCGCTGTCCTACACCTACGTCGAGCAGCCGATCCGCCGGAACGGCCTCACCGGACTGCGCCGGGCGTTCGCGACCCTCGACGGCAAGTGGCGCGCGCACCCCGCGCAGACCGTCGCCGCGTGGACGGGCGTGCTCGCGGTTGTCGCGCTGATCGCGCTCGTGGTGCTGGTTCCCTCCGTACCCCCGGTGCCCGGCATCGGCTGACCCGGGCGGTACGCTGCCGGGGATGACGATCACCGCACGCGCTTCCATGTTCCTGGCCGCCGCCGGTACGGCGCTTGCTCTGGCCGCTCCGGCCCTGGCCGCGCCGCAGGCCGCCACTCAGGCCCGGTGCACGGCCGCCACCGCCGGCGCCGCCATCGGTGACTCGGTGCTGTGGATGTCCGCCGTCAACTACGGCCAGAAGGGCGCCCTGCAGCGCGCTCTCGGCGGTTCGTCCGCCACGGTTGACGCGAAGACCAGCCGGCAGTTCCAGGAGGGCATCTCGGCCATGCGCGCGGGCATGGGTCCCCGTGCGTGCGCCGTGGTCATCGCCCTGGGCACGAACGGTCCGGTCCGGCCGCAGCAGTGGAAGGAGATGATGGCCGTGGTCCGGCGGGTGCCACGGGTCGTGGTCGTCAACACCTACACGCGTGATCACCGGACCCGGCGAGACGGGCAGTCGCAGTTCTGGATGGAGGCCCTCAACCGCCAGATCGCCGGGCTGGCATCGAACCGGAACGTGCGGGTGGTCGACTGGTACGGCCCCGCATCACGCAACTCCTCGCTGCTCGAGCCTGACGGCGTGCACCCGAATGCGAAGGGCTCGAAGGAGTACGCGCGGCTCATCATCGCGGCGCTCAAGCAGCGGTAGCCGGTCGTGCGCCGGGCGCTCGCATCCGGGGCCTTCCTGCTGCTCGCCGCTTTGCCGGCGACGGGCCGGGGGACCCCGGGCGCACCCGTCGCACCCGTCGCACCCCATCTCATATCGGCCACGGTCACGCGGGACGGATCGCTCATGACGGCGCGTGTGCGGTACCGCCTCCCGCCCGGCGTGGTCGGCGAGGTGCGAACGGCGTGGCGGGCCTTCGCGGGGCCGCGGTCGTCCCTCACGCTCGACCAGGTTGCCCACGGCGTGCGGTGGGTGGCGGCCGTGGGTGGCACGTACGCCTTCACGGCGCGGGCGCGGATCGGGTCGGGGACGGATCGCAGCGGCGGGTTCTGCGTGGCCCCGGACTTCGCGGCCCTCGGCCTAGCGCCGCTGCGCGCGGCGTGCATGGGCCCGGCGCAGGTGCTCCGGAGGGCGCTGACGGCCCGTGTGCCCGAGGTCACGGTGTTCGGCGACTCGGTGGCCGCCACCTTCGACTGGGTTCCGGGTACGCGCGAGGCGATCGCCGAGGGGATGTCCGTGCGCTACGACCTGCGCTCGTGCCGGCGCCTCATCGCGGCGCCCTGCCCGCCGGATCCCCCGAGCGTGCTGTCATCGGTGCAATCGCTCCCGGGGTCCCTGGGGGATGTCGCCGTCATCAACGTGGGCTACAACGACTGGGAGGGCACGTACGACGTGCCCCGCGTCATGCGCGCGCTGCGCGCGCGCGGGGTCCGGCGCGTGGTGTGGGTGACCCTGAGGGGGATCCAGTCGAGTTACCGGGGGATCAACTCGGGGATCCGGCGCGCCGCCGGCCGCAGCGGGCGGATCCAGGTGGCCGACTGGGATCAGGCGAGCCAGGGGCAGGCATGGTTTGGTTCGGATCACGTGCACCTCACCACCGTCGGCGGGTGGGGGCTGGCCGCCTTCACGCGCCGGGAGATACGCGAGGCGCTCCGGTGGCTGCGCGATCACCCGGAGGCGTGATGCGGCGGGCCGTCATCGCGGGGATGGCAGTGGCGGTCCTCGTGGCGGCGCCGATGGCGGCGGGCGCGGTCCCGCTCGGCGCCCGGGGCACCGTGGCACCGGATGGCCGGGCGATGACGTGGCGGGTGTCGTACCGCCTGCCCACGGACCCCGCGGCACCGGTTCGCATGCGCTGGGTGGCCTACGGGGGCGCGCGCGAGGACCGGCGCCTGCGTCGTCGTACCGCCGGTGAGGTGACGCTGACCCCGAAGGGTGGGGTCATCACGTTCACGCGCCGGGTCCCGGTTCCCACCGCCGGGCCGATCAGCGGTGGCTTCTGCGCCGACCTCGACGTTCCGGTACCCGGTATGACCGCCGCTCCCCGATCCTGCCCGACGAGACCCACGGCGACCCGCGACCAACTGCCCGCCCGTGTACCCGAGGTGACACTCATCGGCGACTCGGTGGCGACGGGTCTCGACTATGTGCCGGGTGGTCGCGCCACGGCCACCGGCCGGTGGTCGGCAATCGTTGACGTAAAGGTCTGCCGTCGCCTGATCGCGCCGCCCTGCCCGCCCAACCCGCCGAGCGCGCTGTCGGTCATCCGGTCGCTGGCCGGCGCCCTCGGGGACGTCGTCCTCATCCACGTGGGCTACAACGACTGGGGCGCGGTGTACGACATCGGCCAGGTCATGAAGGCCCTGAAGGCGCGCGGCGTGCGCCGGGTCGTGTGGGTGAACCTGCAGTCAATCGCCCCGGCCTCGCCCGGCGTGAACGCCGCCATTCACCGCGCCGCCGGGCGGTACCCCTGGCTGCAGCTGGCCGACTGGAACGCGCACAGCGCCGGGCACGGGTGGTTCGTGGGGGACCGGGACCACCTGACGACCTCGGGCGCGTATGCGCTCGCGTCGTTCTACCGGGTCGAGATCGCCCGGGCCATCCGGGCGCTGCGGGATCCGCCCGCGCCCCGCGCCACGTAGGCCATCCGGTCCCCACCGCCCCCGGCGACCCGGACCGCGCCCTCCCCGGGGCGGGTCGTTTCCCCCTCGGGTTCCACTGCGGTCGGGGGCCGCGACGTGACATGGATCGCGCCCTCCCCGGGGGTCGCGGTCACCGGGCGTCGGCGGCGCCCGGCTCCCCGCCGGTGCGGTTCGGCTCCCGTGGGCGGCCGCGGCGCTCGGCGATCACCCGGTCCACCCCCACCTCGGTGACGCAGCGGGAGCGGCCGAACCGGAGCGTGGTGACCGTGTTGCCGGGTACCGGGTCGCCGAGCACGCACACCGCTGGGGACGGCTCACAGGCGGCGCGGGGGAACGCGCTCCGCACGCGGGCGAGGCACGACCCCACCCCGATGCCGTTGGCCATGCGGATGCCGCGGTCGGTGACGGCGATGCCGATCACGCGCCCGCCCGCCCCGTCCCAGCGCCGTACCGAGATACCCGGCCACGTCATCTCGACGAACGAACCGAGGTCGGTCCTCACGCGCCGGCGGGCCGCCGGCCTGCCCAGCACCTTCAGCACCTCGCCCTCGCTCATGCCGAGGCGCACGCCGCCCGCGCCGACCCCCGGGACGAACCCGTGATCCGGTGTCGGCGCGCCGAGGGCGGCGGCGGGTGCCAGTGAGGCCATGGCGAGGAGGGCGCGCGAGCGGTTGGGCATGGATGGATCATCACCGATGTCCGCGGCCACCGCGGCCCCGCGGGTTCCCCGGTCACCGCGGGTCAGGCGGGGACGCCGATGATGCCAACGGGGTCGGCGGCGGCGGGCCTTATATGCGTCATTGGCTCGCCGGGATGCTCATCGCCGCAGGCTGCCCACGAAACGAACTCCCGGCCGGATGGGCAAACGGTCAACCCTTACACCATTGATTCCATGAAAACCACCATCCCGAAACCCCGAACCCCCGACTCCGGGCTGATATTCACACAGGGAGTCTGGAAAGCACATTTTACTCGCGCAGGGAAGCGCCATTACCGGAGTCTGCGGACGACGGACAAGGACATCGCCAGAGACCGCAGGGACGCGCTGT
>SXQZ01000082.1 GCA_005792725.1 Actinomycetota bacterium | reverse complement strand
GCAAGACCTCGCTCGGGCGCAGCATCGCCCGCACTCTGGGCCGCGAGTTCGCACGCATGAGCGTCGGCGGGGTGCGTGACGAGGCGGAGATCCGCGGGCACCGGCGCACCTATGTGGGGGCCATGCCCGGAACCCTGGTGCGCGCGATCCGCGACGCCGGGTCCATGAACCCGGTGATCATGATTGACGAGGTCGACAAGATGGGCCACGACGTCCACGGCGACCCGTCCTCCGCCATGCTCGAGGTGCTCGACCCGGCGCAGAACTCCGGGTTCCGCGACCACTACCTCGACCTGCCGCTCGACCTCTCGAAGATCCTGTTCATCTGCACGGCCAACGTGCTCGACACCATCCCGCGCCCGCTGCTGGACCGTATGGAGGTGATCAGCCTTCCGGGCTACACCGACGACGACAAGGTGCACATCGCGCGCCAGTACCTGATCCCCCGGCAGTTCGAGGCCACGGGCGTGCCCCCGGAGCGCGTGGAGATCACCGACGCCGCACTCGCGACGGTGATCTCCGAGTACACGCGCGAGGCGGGGGTGCGCGGGCTGGAGCGCCGCATCGGCGCGCTGCTCCGGCGGGCGGCTCTGGACATCGCCGAGGGCCGGGCGGGCGTTGAGCGCATCGGGCCCGAGGAGACGCGCGAGATGCTGGGCCCCGAGCGGGTGCACCCCGAAGTGAAGCGGCGCACGTCCGAACCCGGGGTGGCCACCGGCCTCGCGGTCACGGGGGCCGGCGGCGACATCCTGTTCGTGGAGGCCAGCGTCATGCCCGGGAAGGGCGCCCTGGTGGTCACGGGGCAGTTGGGCGATGTCATGCGGGAGTCGGTTCAGGCAGCACTCACATGCGTGCGGACCCGGGCCGCCGAACTGGGGCTCGACCTCGCCGATGACTACTTCTCAGCACACGACATCCATGTCCACGTGCCCGCCGGGGCGATTCCGAAGGACGGACCATCGGCGGGCATCACCATCGCCACTGCGCTGGTCTCGGCGCTCTCGGGTCGCCACGTGTTCCCCGATGTCGCGATGACCGGCGAGATCACCCTGACCGGGCAGGTGCTGCCCGTCGGCGGGGTGCGCGACAAGGTGCTGGCCGCGCTGCGTGCCGGCATCCAGGCGGTCGTCATCCCCGCCGGAAACGAGGGAGACCTGATCGAGGTCCCCGATGTCGCCCGCGAGGCGCTCATCGTGGTGCTGGCGAACGACCTCAGCGACGTGATCCTGGCGGCGATCCCCACGTAGGCCGCGCGGGGCCGGGGGCCCCGACCGCGCTCCGGCCGGGCCGGCCGCCGCGGGTCGCCATGTTCGACATCCCCGGGGCCCGGGAGCAGTTTCGTCCGGCGCCGCACCCCGACCGTCCTCGGCGCGGTCACGCTTCCCCTGCGCCCACCACTCCCCCGCGCGGTACTGTCCGGCGTCCGTTCCCCATCGGCCCGCGAATCCGCAGGAGATCACATGGCTCTCGAAATCGGCACCGAAGCACCGGACTTCACCCTCGTGGACAGCAACGGGGATCAGGTGACCCTGTCGCAGTTCCGGGGCACGCCGGTGTACCTCAACTTCTACCCCGTCGCGTTCTCGCCGGTGTGCTCGCAGTGGTTCACCGCGATCGCGGCGGATGGGTCCCCCTTCGAGGGCGCCGTGGTCATCGGGGTGAGCGTGGACAGCAAGTGGACGCTCGGCGCGTTCAAGGAGCAGATGAAGGCGAACGACGTGCACTTCCTCGCCGACTTCCACCCCAAGGGCGCGGTCGCGACGATGTACGACGTCTACCTCGACCAGGCGGGAATCGCCGGGCGCTGCACGTATGTGATCGATGCGGATGGCGTCATCGTGGACGTGGATCAGGTCGCCCCGCTCGAAACGCCGGATGCCGACCGCCTCATCGCGGCGCTCGCCGGCTGCAGGCGCTAGCCACCCCGTGTTCCTCCTGCTCGGCCGGTACCTGAAGCCCGTGGACGAGATCGAGGTGCACCTCGAGGGCCATCGCGCGTGGGTCCGCACGCACGCGGAGGCCGGGCACGTCATCGCGGCCGGTCGGGAGGTGCCCCTCCGGGGCGGCCTCCTGATCGCCGTGGGCGTGACCCGTGATGAGGTGGACCGCATGATCGCGGCCGACCCCTACATCACAGAGGGCGTGGCGGAATACGACGTGCGCGAGTACGACATGGTTCTGGCCGCCCCGGGAGCCGAAGCCCTGAAGGCCTGACCGGGATCGCCGGGCGGGGCACGCCCCGCAGCCGGTTGCGCGCATCCGGCACAACCGGTCAGGTGCCCGCACGATCCGCGTACGGAGATGGGTCGTAGTAGGGTCGCACCCGTGCGCGGGCCTCCTGCGCCTCAACCCTTCCCCCGGGCCATCGGGCCTATGGGCAGCCGCCTGAGAGGACGTACCCGATGCGTGCACGCTTCCGTCTACACCCGCGCTCGTCCGGCAGTGCGGACGTGCGGTGGCGCAACCAGCCGGCCCGCATCACGCGCATCGTGCTCGCCGCGCTCCTCGGTCTGGCCGCGCTGGTGCTCGTCGCCCCTGCAACCTCGCTCGGCGCCCCGGGCATTGATTGGACCAGCCGCACGTCGGCCGCGGATAACGCGTGGCAGGCGGTCACCTACGGAGGTGGCCAGTTCGTCGCCGTGGCCTCAACCGGCACCGGCGACCGGGTGATGACCAGCCCCGACGGCGTCACCTGGACCATCCGTACCTCCGCAGCGGAAAGCGTCTGGCGCTCGGTCGCCTACGGAGGTGGTCGGTTCGTCGCCGTGGGCTACAGCGGCGCTGGAAACGCGGTGATGACCAGCCCCGACGGCGTCACCTGGACCAACCAGACCTCCCCGGGTAACGACTGGTCTTGGGTCGCCTATGGGAATGGCCGGTTTGTCGCCGTGGGCCACGGCGAGGCCGACCGTGTGATGACCAGCCCCGACGGCGTCACCTGGACCGGCCGCACGTCCCCGGGTAACGACTGGTCCTCGGTCGTCTACGGGAATGGCCAGTTCGTCGCCGTGGGATACAGCGGCAACGGAAACCGGGTGATGACCAGCCCCGATGGCATCACCTGGGCCAGCCAGAACTCTCCGGAGAATAACTCCTGGGTCTCGGTCACCTACGGAGGTGGCCTCTTTGTCGCCGTGTCCGTCGACGGTGGAAACCGGGTGATGACCAGCCCCGACGGCATCACCTGGACCAGCCGCACCGCTGCGGCAAATACCAATTGGTACGCGGTCACCTACGGAGGTGGCCTATTCGTTGCCGTGGCCCCCGCTCCCAGCGGCGACCGGGTGATGACCAGCCCCGACGGCATCACCTGGACCAGCCGCACCGCTGCGGCGGGGAGCGGATGGCGCGCGGTCACCTACGGGGGTGGCGTCTTTGTCGCCGTGTCCAACAGTGGGACTGGCAACCGGGTGATGACGAGCGGGGAGATGATCCCGGCGGTGCCTGCGCCGCCGACCGCGATCGTCGGGAATGCCCAGGCGACGGTCACCGTGGGCACCGGAGATGGACCCGGGGGCATCGCTGCCTCCTACACGGTCACCTCAGCGCCCGGTGGACGCACCTGCACGGTCACCGTGCCCGCCACCAGCTGCACGGTGACCGGCCTGACGAATGGCACCGCCTACCGCTTCACGGCGACGGCCACGAACGCCGCCGGCACCTCCGGTGAGTCATCCCCATCGGCGGCCGTGACGCCGGCAGGCGTGCTCGCGGCACCCACCAAGTGCAGCCGTGGGGCGTGCACCACCGCCGGGGTCGTTCCCACCGGGGTGACGCGCGTCACCCAGTCGGCCACCACCGGCCCGGTGGCGACCTCCCTCTCCCATCTGCTCGCGGGCCCCAAGCCCAAGACCGCCAAGGGCAAGTGCACCATCCGGACCACGGGCAAGGGCAAGAAGGCGAAGCGCACGTACACCTGCACCATCCGGCTCGCAAAGGGCAAGTGGACACTCACCACCAAGGCGCACACCGCGAGCGGGGTCGTGGTGGCACAGACGGTGAAGGCCGTCCGCGTGAAGT
>SXQZ01000081.1 GCA_005792725.1 Actinomycetota bacterium | reverse complement strand
GGCGGCCGAGGCACGTGCCCAGTCGGGTGGCGGCCGGGCCCTGGACCCGCGCGGTGCGGCGGCGGCCGTGCGGCGTGAGGTCGCGGCGGTGCGGGGCCTGCTGGCGGACGGCATGGCCAGGGGTGCCGCGTGGCAGGTGTTGCGAATCGGGACCTTCGTGCCGCGCGCCGCCTGGGTGAGCGCCCTCCTGCTCGCCTGCAGCACAGTCGCACGCGACGATCCGGACGGGTCTGACGCCATCTGGGGCGGTGCCGCCCGTGTGGCCGGGGTCCCCCCGGATGCCGTCGCGCACCAGCCCTCCGCTGTGCTCCCGGCCCTGCTCCGCGACGAGTGCATCCCCATGTCGGTCGCGTATGCGCTCGATGAGGTGACCGCGGCCCTCTTCGCCCTGTCCCGCCACGAGGCCAGGCCCGCGGGGCCCCTCGCGCTCGCCCGGGCCACGGCCACGCGCCTCTCCGCGCATGCCACCGACCGGGCACTCGCCTCCGATCCCGGCACGGTGATCAGCGAGACGCTGGACGCCATCGGCGCGCTCGCCGCATCGGTCATCCCGGTCGCCCCGGGCCGCGTGGGCCCGGTGGTCGCGGCGGCCTGACGGAGGGCTATCCTCACGGCATGTGGCCGCTGGGATTCCGCCGCGTCGATCTGGTCGCCTGGGGCGTCGCCATCATCGCCGGGATCGCGGGCACCGCGATTGCCGGGGCCGGCGGGGCACGCCTGGGCGCGGCGCTGACCCTGGGCGTGCTGCTGATGGTCGTGGTGATCGTCGCGGCCATGCTGGTGGATGCCCGCGGTCGGTCGTTCCCCGATGACGACTGACCAGCCCGCCCGCTCCGTCCGGCGCTGGCTCGGCGTGCGCGAGCGGCAGCTCACGCCCGGACGCCGCACGCTGACAACCGGCGAGGCGGCGGCGATGCTGGGAGTGAGCGTGCCGACCGTCCGCCTCTGGGCCGACACCGGCCGCGTCCCGTGCCACCGCACCGCGGGAGGCCACCGGAGGTTCGAAGTCGAGGAACTCGCCGACTGGCTGCGCAGCGCCGACGCGCCACCCCCGCGGTCCGTGCGGGCCGCGCCCGCCGCCCTCCAGTTCCGGCCCTGCCCCCTGATGGCGCACTACCTCGTCGGCCGCACCGAGGTCATCGCCCACGGCCTGCGCGCGCACCCGCCCGGCGCGCCCGACCTTCCGGTGCCCCCGCCCAGCGCGACCGCCGCGCTGCATGAGGCCCAGCGCTACGTGCGGCCACTCGCCCGTGCCCTCGAGACCGGTCGGCTGGGACAGCTCGACGAGCGCGCCCATCTGCTCGGCCTGCGCGGCACGGCGCGCGGGCACCAGGTCGAGGTCATCCTGCGTGACCGGCGGCTCTCGGCCGCCGTCATGGAGGCGGCGCGCGGGGCGCACGACGCGGGGATCGCCGTCGAGCCGGGCGCCGTCGATGTGGTGCGCGCCGCGGTTGAGCACATCACCGCCGGTCTGGTCCATGGCATGGCCGAGGGCCTCGACCCCCTTGCCGGCGCCGGGGCACCCCCACCCTTCCTCCCGGCCCCGGAACATGCCGGGGGCCCCTCTCGGGGCCCCCGGGTCAGCGAGCCGTAAGCCGGATTCTGTCGTGGGTAGTCATCCATCTGGGACGCCCGTTGCCGGACGCCTCATGCGGCCTACCTGGGACTGGGCGAGCAACCCGTGACGTCCCGATTTGGCCTTGCACCAAGTGGGGTTTACCCAGCCGGCCCGTCACCGGACCGCTGGTGCGCTCTTACCGCACCGTTTCACCCGTACCCCGCGATCGCTCGACGGGGCGGTTTCGTTTCTGTGGCACTTTCCCTCGGGTTTCCCCGGCTGGCCGTTAACCAGCACCCTGCTCTGCGGTGTCCGGACTTTCCTCGAGGCCGAGGCCCCGCGACTACCTGGCTCGCCCGCGCAGCGTATCGCGCTACAGGTCGCGCATCACGCCGACGACCTTGCCGATCACCCGGATGCCGTCTCCCCGGATCGGCGCGTACGCCGGGTTCTCCGCTTCCAGGCGCACTCCGCCCGGTTCGCGGTAGATGCGCTTGACGGTGGCCTCGTCCTCCAGCAGTGCCACGACGATCTGGCCGTCGGCGGCGTCGTCCTGCTGCTTCACGGCGACAAGGTCGCCGTCGAGAATCCCCGCGTTGATCATCGAGTCGCCCTTGACGCGCAGCAGGTAGTCGGCCGCGAACGGCGCCGCCACGTGGTCCTCCACATGCTCCTCGGCCAGAATCGGCGCCCCTGCCGCCACCGCGCCCACGAGGGGAAGCGTCATCGCACGCGGCCCGGAATGGCCCCCCCGGCGGCTCGGGCCCCCCACGAGCATCGCACGGGGCTTCGAGCCATCTCGCGTCAGGTGCCCCGTGCTCTCGAGCCGCTCAAGGTGCCGGTGCACCGTGGACGGGGACGCCAGGCCCACGCCCCGGCCGATCTCGCGCACGGTCGGCGGATAGCCATGCCGATCCAGATGGTCCTCGATGAAGGCCAGGATCTCGGCCTGCCGGCCGGTCGGTGCCATCGCCATCAGTGCTGCCCCCCGATCGGAATGGTCGAACTGATGTTCGCCATGCTAGCAGGGCATCCTGCTGCGGCCGTGCTGCTACATTGCCCCGCGCCGTCCGCTCGGTGGACGGCATGCACATGCGGCTGTGGCGTAACTGGTAGACGCGCAAGGTTGAGGGCCTTGTGACCCCTAGGGTCGTGGAGGTTCAAGTCCTCTCAGCCGCATCGGAAACGACAAGGGCCGCCCCCAGGGGCGGCCCTTGTCCGTTCCCGTCCGCGCGGTGCGCCTACCCGAAGATGGCCTGGATGATCCAGACGGCCCACGCGGTGACGTACATCGACAGCACGCCACCGAGGTAGAGGACCACGCCCGCGACGATGAGGGCGATGAGGGCGCCGATGAACCTGACCGGCAGGGAGCGCAGGAGCGACGATGAGGTATCCACGACGGCAACTCTACCCCCGTCGCGCCGGGCGGGCCGTTCCCGTCGCGTGGGCTGACTGTCCCTGAGCGCCGGTGCCCCGCACGTGCGGGCACGCCGCGCGCGGCCCCCGCGTCCACGCCGCCGGGCATACCCGGCACATCCCTAGGTCAGCATCCGCCCCAGCACGTAGGTCATCAGGAAGAACAGCACCGCCACGATCACCGTGATCCGGGTGAGGTTCTTCTCGACGATCGCGGACGACCCGCCGTAGGCGCTCGCGCCCCCGCCCACGCCGAAGGCACCCGACAGCCCGGCGTCCTTCCCGCTGTGCATCAGCACGAGGGCGATGAGGAGCACGCAGAGGAGCACGTGTATGACGACGACGACCGCGACCACGGCGCGGCACAGTAGCAGCGATCAGCCGCCGGACGGCGGCGCACCCTCGGCCGTGAGCATGCGGCGCTTCACCGCGGGCCCGCCCGCGGAGTACGCGCCGAGCCCACCGTCCGAGCGGACAACGCGGTGGCACGGGATCACGGGCGGCAGCGGGTTGAGGGCCATCGCCGACCCGGCCGCGCGCGCC
>SXQZ01000080.1 GCA_005792725.1 Actinomycetota bacterium | reverse complement strand
TGTACCAGGAGCGGTCGAACAGGACGATCTCCCCTTTGGTGGGGAGGTGCTCGATGTAACGCTGGAAGTACCACTGCCCGCGTTCGATCTCGGTGGGCTTCTCCAGCGCCACCACTCGCGCACCACGTGGGTTCAGGTGCTCCATGAAGCGCTTGATGGTCCCGCCCTACCCGGCGCCGTCACGCCCTTCGAACACGATCACCTCGCGCTGGCCCGTCTCCCGCGCCCACGCCTGCATCTTGAGCAGCTCCACCTGCAGGTGGTACTTGTGCTTCTCGTACACCTTCCGGCGCATGAGGTTTCGGTATGGGTAGGCGGCCGTGCGCCAGTCCTTCACCAACTCGTCGTGCGGGTGCACCGGCGGCGTGCCGAACACCGGGCCATCCTGCTCGGCGAGGGCGCTGCCCAGCGCCGTGAGGTCATCGTCTGGGGTGCCGGCCGCGACTGCCTGCAGCCAGGTCGCCACGGCCTGGACGTCGCCGGGGTGCGCGCCCTGCAGCACGTCGCGCACCGCGTTCACGAGTTCGCCGCGAGCGCTGTCGGTCTCCTGGGCGACCTCGAACCGCTCGATCGCGTCGAGGTCGAGCCCCGGCGCCCGGTCCCCCTGGCTCGCCCGTCGTGGCATGGCCAAACCCTACCGCGCGATGGCATCCACCACGTGATCGAGGCACGCCGTGAGGCAGCGGACATCATCGGGCGTGACGGACGGGAAGGTGGCGATACGGATCTGGTTGCGCCCGAGCTTGCGGTATGAGTCGGTGTCCCGCACGCCGTTCGCGCGCAGGATCGCGCTCACCGCGGTGGCGTCCACGCGCTCGTCAAGGTCGATGGTGACCACCACGGGACTGCGGATCGCCGGGTCGGTGACGAACGGGGTGGCGAGTTCGTGTGCGTCTGCCCAGTCGTAGAGAACGCCCGACGATTCGCGCGTGCGCGCACTGGCCCACGCCAGCCCACCCTGATCGAGGATCCACTCGACCTGCTGCACGAGCAGGAAGATCGTGGCAAGTGCCGGCGTGTTGTAGGTCTGGTCCTTGACGGAGTTGTCGCGCGCGATCGCGAGGTCCAGCGATGCGGGGCACCAGCGGTCGCCCAGCTCGTCGATGCGCCCGAGCGCGCGCGGCGAGCACGCTGCGAGCCAGAGGCCTCCATCGCTGGCCAGCGCCTTCTGCGGCGACAGGTAATAGACGTCGAACTCCGCGGGGTCCACCGGCATGCCGCCGGCCGCTGAGGTCGCGTCCACGAGCACCAGGGCATCGGCGTCGGCACCCGTGGGCCGGGCAACCGGCATCCACACGCCGGTGGAGGTCTCGTTGTGGGTGAGGGCGTAGGCGTCCGCGCCGTCCACGGCCGCCAGCGCCGGGTGCGTGCCCGGCGCCGACTCCAGGGTGGTGGCCGTGGCGATGTGCGGGGCCTCGCGCATGGCCTGGGCGAACTTCGACGAGAACTCACCGAACACGGCGTGGTGACTGTGGCTGCGCACCAGCCGGAAGCCCGCGGCGTCCCAGAACGCCGTGGCCCCGCCGTTGCCCAGCAGGACCTCGTAGCCCTCGGGCAGGTCCAGGAGGGCTGCGAGGCCGCCGCGGGCCCGGGCGACCATCTGCTTTACGGTCTCCTGCCGGTGTGAGGTGCCCATGTACGAGGTTCCCGTCGCTCCCAGTGCGAGCAGGGACTCCACGCGCACCTTGGACGGGCCGCTCCCGAAGCGGCCGTCGGCGGGCAGCAGGTCCAACGGAATACGGATGGCGGTGTTCTGGTCGGTCATGGCGCGGAACATACATGGGCAGGGCCGGGCCCAGATCGTGGAGAATATGTGGCGCATGCCTGTCCGGAATCGACTGATCGGGGCCGCGGTGCTGGCGCTGCTGGCCACGCCCTCCTTCGCGCTCGCCGACCCCGAGGAGCTCTCGTTCCCGGCCGCGGGCGTCGAGCGCCACGCCATCGTCAGCGCCCCGGACCGCGTGGGGCAGGGCGAGCGCCCGCCGGTCGTCCTCGTGTTCCCCCGGGAGGGCACCACCTCTCAGGATGCGCTCGACCGGTTCGGGTACTCCATCCACCGCGCGGGTGCCGTGGCCGTCGCCATGGACGCCCTGCCGTGCGCCGCGGTCGGTGACCAGCAGTGCTGGTACCCCATGCAGGCCGATCGGCACGCGGCCGATGCCACGGCCGTGGATGCGCTGCTCGACCTCCTGGACCGCCGCAAGGACATGGACAGCACGCGCCTCGTGGTGATGGGCGAGTCGAGCGGTGCGTCCTTTGCGGTCCGCATGACCCTGAGCCTCCCGGGGCGCATTGACGGCGCCCTGGGCGTGTCGGCGTTCGACCCCACCCGTACTGTCGTGCTCGACGCCGCGACACAGCAGGTGGTGATCCCGGTGGCGGTGGGCGGCACCTCGCGCGTCCGGCCGCAGCGGAACCGGCAGCACATCAGCCTGATGCGGGGTTCCGCCGACGCGACCATCCCGCCGGCGCTCACGCGGCAACTGCGCGATCGCCTCGCGGCCGCCGGGTGGACCAGCGACTACCTCAACCTGATCACGGTTCCGAACGCGCAGCACGCGTCGGCGCCGCTCGCCGCACCGCGCCGGATCACCCCGGCGCTGCAGGACCTCGTCCGGCACACGCTCGACCTCGACGTGCCCACCGGTCAGGTGAAGCGGCTGGCGCGGCTGGGATACCTGCCCGCCGATGCCACGCCCTCCAACACGTCCGACTACGCCCTGGAACAGGCGCTCATGGCATTCCAGGGCTGGAACGGCATCGAGCGCGACGGTGCGGCGGGCGCCGACACGCAGGAGCGCCTCGCCACCGCAGGACGGCCGTCGGCCCGCCGGACGGGCGGCGGCAAGTGGCTGGAGGGGTACATCGACCGCCAGGTGGTCCTGCTCGTGGAGCGCGGCAAGGTCGTTCGGGCGATCCACTTCTCGAGCGGCGCGGCCGGCAACACGCCGCGTGGCACGTATTCGGTGTACCGCAAGGAACTCATGAGCTGGTCACGGCCGTTCAGTTCATGGATGCCGTACGCGTCGTACTTCACCGGCGGGTACGCCATGCATGAGTACCCCTACGTGCCCGGCTATCCGGCCTCCCATGGCTGCGTGCGCATCCCGGCACCGTTCGCGCCCTACCTGTATGAGTTTGCGGAGCAGGGCACGCCCGTGCACATGTACTAGAGGGACGCTGGCGGGGCCGACGGTCGCTGCGCGATCCGCCGCCGCCCCAGGGGCGCCGGGGAGGTCATCGCCGCCGCCTGCGGCCTACCGCCGCCGCGGGCGGTGCTGCGCGGCCTACCGCCGCCGCGGAAGAATTGTCACCGACCGGGGGGAGGCCTGCACCTGTGCCACATCCGTCGCGCGCGCCGAGCCGGTGAGTGTGCGCACGACCTTCGTGGTGGCCCTGGCGCGCACGGTCACCTGCGCGGTCACCCCCTGGCCGGGGGCGAGGTCGCCCCTGCGGAAGCACACCGTGCGCCCGGTGCGCCGGGCCCCTGCCGCCTTGAGCACCACAAGCCCCCTGGGGATCA
>SXQZ01000079.1 GCA_005792725.1 Actinomycetota bacterium | reverse complement strand
CCCAACCCCACGCTCAAGGTACGAAACGTGTGAGAGAATCGTGAAATGAACGGCGGTCTCCGAGAACCCCACGAGGCCGGGCGTACGTTCAGCCCATGAACCCTCAGCGCTCGTCCTCCAAGCACCTCACCGCAGCCCTCATCGGGGGCGCACTGGCCGCCGCGGGGCTCGTCACCGCCGGCACCGCGGCTGCCGCCGAGACGCCGCAGATCGTGATGATCGACCCCGACGCCAGCCTCAGCGCCCATGTGCGCGACGAGCAGCGCCGCGGCAACGACGTCGGCACCGTGATCCGCACGATCGGCGAGGGCTTCGTCGCCGACCTCGACCCGGCCGACATCCGCCGCCTGCGCAACGACCCGGACGTTCTCCTCGTGGAGCCCGACCGCCCGGTGCACGCGATCGGCGGCATCACCGCCGCCGAGGCAGGAACGCAGGCGGATGACCCGGGCCTCAAGACGCAGACCGTCGCCAATGACGCCTTCGCCAGCGCCCAGGCCATCTCCGGCACCACCGGCACCGTGCCGGGCACCACGGTCACCGCCACACGCGAGACCGGCGAGCCCGGCCACGGCGGGGCCGGCGGGAGCGCATCGGTGTGGTACCGCTGGATCGCGCCGTCCAGCGGGACGCTGAGCGTGACCACCGAGGGATCCTCCTTCGACACCCTGCTCGGCGCCTACACGGGCTCGGCCGTCGAGTCCCTCAGCACGCTCGCGGCCAATGACGACACCCCGGGCGGCGGCCTGTCGAGCTCCATCACCTTCCACGTGACCGCCGGCACCACCTACTACCTGGCGGTGGACGGCTACGGCGGATGGAAGGGCGCGAGCGTCCTCAACTGGTCGCTCGCAGGCGCAGCGCCCGTACCGGGCCCCGTGCCCAACGATCTCTTCGCGGAGGCCCAGCCGATCACCGGGGCCAGCGGCAGCGTGACGGGCACGACCGTCGGTGCCAAGCGCGAGTCCGGCGAGCCCCACCACGGGGCCTCGAACGGGCGCGCGTCCATCTGGTACCAGTGGACGGCCCCCTCCAGCGGGAACCTGCGCCTGCGCACCCAGGGATCATCGTTCGACACGCTCCTCGGCGCCTACACCGGCTCCGCGGTATCCGCGCTCACCCAACTCGCCGCCAACGATGACGTGGCGGGTGGCCTGTGGAGCCAGGTGACGATCGCTGTCACCTCGGGCACCACCTACCGCATCGCGATCGACGGCTGGGCCGGGTACACGGGTGCGACGACCCTGTCGTGGGACGTCACCGCCGCCACCCCCACCCCGGCTCCCACCCCGACTCCCACCCCGGCTCCCACGCCCACGCCGACGCCCACCCCCACGCCGCCGCCGGCACCCGGGCCCTCCGACCGCACAGCCGCCTCATGGGGCCTCGACCGCATTGATCAGGCCGGACTGCCCCTTGATGGCCGCATCGCCACCAGCCAGAACGGCTCCGGCGTGACGACCTACATCATCGACACCGGCGTCCGGCCCGACCACGCCGACTTCACCGGCCGCATCCGCAGTGGCTACTCCTCCATCAACGACGGCAACGGCAGCAACGACTGCAACGGCCACGGCACCCACGTGGCCGGCACGGTGGCCGGCAGCACCTACGGCGTGGCACCCGGCGCCACCATCATCCCGGTGCGGGTGCTCTCGTGCGCCGGCTCCGGATCGACCTCGGGCGTGATCGCCGGAATCGACTGGGCCGTGCAGCACCACCAGGCGGGCACGCCCGCCGTGGCGAACATGAGCCTGGGCGGGGGCTACTCACCCGCCCTCAATGCGGCCGTGGCCGCCGGCGTCGCGGATGGCATCACCTTCGCGGTGGCCGCCGGCAACTCGGACGCCGACGCCTGCTCGTCCTCGCCGGCCGCCGAGCCCACCGCCATCACCGTGGGATCGACTACCTCGACCGACAGCCGCTCGTCATTCTCGAACTGGGGCACCTGCCTCGACGTCTTCGCCCCGGGCTCGGCGATCCGCTCGGCCTGGTACACCTCGACCACCGCGACGGCCACCCTCTCGGGCACCTCGATGGCATCACCGCACACCGCGGGGGCCGCCGCCCTGCTGCTGTCGGTCCAGCCGCTCGCCACGCCGGCGGCCGTGCGAACGGCCCTCACCGGTGGGGCCACCCGCGACGCCATCTCCGACGTCCGCGGATCGGCGAACCTGCTGGTGAACGTGGCCGCGGGGGTCACCCCGCCGGCCCCGACCGCACCGCCGCAGGATGTGACCCCGATTACCGCCCCACGGCCCGCCGAGCCCGACGAGGTGGACGTTCCCGACCCGCCCGCCTCACCCGTCCGGCCCGCCCCGCCGCGCCGCGTGCAGAGCGCGCCGGCGACGCCCCGGCTCGTCGTCGCCCGGCGTACCGCGGGTGGCGTGATGCTGACCATCCGGGGACGGGGCGTCGGCTACCAGGTGCTCATCAACGGCAAGGTCGTGGGACGCACCACCTCGCTCACCCCGCTGGTGCGTACGAAGGCCGCCAAGCCCGGTGCCCGGGTGCGGGTGCAGGCGTACAACAGCGCCGGGATCTCGACCGTCTCGAACGCCATCCGCATCTAGCGCAGCCCCGCCGGTCCCGGCCTTCGGGGGCCGGGACCGGCGCGATGCCGGAGCCACCCCACCCCGGGAGCAGCCCCGGGCGGCCGGTGTCAGGCACCTCCCGTCCGGTGGTGACGGGAACCGCCCACACCGCCCCGACCCCGGCGGTGCCATCGGCCCCGGGCGGCCACGGGACGGCGACGGTCTATCCGGCCGCACCCAGTCCCGCAGTACGGTCGGTGTGGTGGTGGACGATGCGCCAGCCGCCCGCCTCCCGCCGGAAGATGTTGGTGGCGCGGTGGCACACCTCGACCGGCTCGCCACCGACCCGCATGCCGATCCCGCGCTCGATGCATGTGGAGAAGCCCATGTCGTCGGCCTCCCCGAACCGCACGTCCTCCGGGACGACGGCGCCCGACATGTCCATCGCGGCCTCGGCATCGAACTGCGCGAGCACGGCCTCCCGGCCCACCCGCACGCCGCCGAAGGGGCCCATGTTCGTGACCTCGCCCTCCTCGGCCCAGATCGCGTGCATCCACGCCGTGTCGCCGGCGATGTTGGCGTTCAGCGCCGCGTAGAACCGCATGTGTGCCTCGGTGACGGACATCGGGACCCCTCCGGTTCGCGTACCCGTCACCATTCTGCCGTGCACCCCCGGTGTCCGGGACCCGGCCGGGCGCTGCCCCCACAGATCCGTTGCCCATCCGCTCCCGCCGCGCCGGGCCACCCCACCGGAGCCGTCCGTACCCTGGACCCGGTCGCCTGGGCATGAGCCCGGGGCGGCCGGGCGGCCCGGGCGCCCCGCCTGCCTACCCGCGCGCCACCCGATCAATGGCGGCCCCGACCATGTCCTTCAGGAGTTGTGGGTCCACGTCCCAGTCGACGGGGATCCGGATGGTCTTCGTGTTCACCGTGTACCCCGTGAGGCGGGGGCAGAATTGATCAAGCACCCCCCGGCCCCAGGGCGCGATGAGGATGTGCTTCGCCGATACGGACACGCCGAAGACGTAGTGCCCGCCCGCCATCACCATCGGCTGGTTCCAGGCGATCACGACCGCGAGGTCGGGGTACGCGGCGAGCACCGCCCGGAGGATCGCCCGCACGGTCCCTGCGGCGGTGGGGTCGGCACCTGCGAGGTACTCATCCACCGTCCCGACCCGCCGCGAGGTCGTGGACCCGCGTGAGTACATGACCAGCGCATTGGCATGCGCCTGGCTGAACCCGCAGTCCTCCCTGAGGTAGGCGATCTGCTCGGCGTAGGGCCTGCCGCTGACCGCCTGCATCGCGGCGAACCAATGCTCCATCGGCTCGCCGTGCTTCGCCTCAATGGCCGGCCAGTACCGCGTCCTGTCACCGCTGTCTCCGGGCACCCGTCCACCATAGGGCGCGCGGCGCGGACCCGGCAACCCGGGTGGACCCACCGCGCCGTCGGTGAACGCGCACCGGTGAGACCCCCGCGTCCACGTCGATGCCCCCGGCAAGATTCGAACTTGCGACACCAGGATTAGGAATCCTGTGCTCTATCCCCTGAGCTACGGGGGCGATGTCCCTGCATATGATGGGATTTCTGAGGGAGAGAGGAGGGGCCCCAGCCACTCCTACATTGTCTCCTACATTGTCCCGACGCGCGAGTTGCACCCAAGGGGCGCCACCCCCACGCCACTGCAGGGTAGCGGCGGCGAGCGGCGAGACTGCCGGGGCAGCATCGACGCAAAGGCAACCCCCGCGGCCGGGCCTGCTATCGAGCAGCACTCATGACGTCGGAGCCAAGGCGCTGCGCGCTCGCCAGGGACACCCCTCCTCCCGAGTACTGCGCGATCGTCACGATCACCGGGCCGGTCCCCGCGTAGGCGATCGCTGCCGACAGGCGGGCGCTGCCAAGCCAGCCGTTCTTCTGCGCGATGGGCGTGCCGGCTGGCGCGCCGGCAGCCAGCAGGCTGCGATTCTCGCCGGTCTGCTGGCTGGACAGCAGCAGGCCGATGATCTGCCGGGCCTGCTTGGTCGAGAGCCCCGTTTCCCGTCGAGCGCCTGGCGTCGGGACGGCAGCTGCCTGCAGCGAGAACATCATCCGCCCGAGATCCTGAGCTGTCGTGTAGCGCTGCGTGTTGAGGGGCGGCGAACTGGTCGCCGGCGCGGCCGGCATGCTCGGCTGGAGCTCGGTGCCGACGATGTAGCAGCCGGTATAGGTCGAGGAGACGGCTCCCAGCATGCGCAAGCCCTCGTTGGCCAACTGGTCCCGGGCGGTTGCGCATCCAGATCCAAGGCGCTTCACGATCCGGTTGGCTGCGAGGTTGCTCGACCAGTTGGCGATGGCCTTGAGGTCGTAGTAGAGCGGGCTCGTCTCGGGGCTGGCACCCAGACGCTTGATGGCCCCGGCAAGCACCCCCAGCTTCACCGTGCTTGCCGCCGGGAACTTCGCACCGGCGTTGGCGCCCGCGAAGGTCCCCCGCTGGAGGTTCTGCGTCCATATCGAGACGGTGCCTGGAGTCCGCCGGGCGATGACGTCCAATTGTGCGGCGAGCGCCCTGTCCTCGCGTGCGGCTGGACGTGCGACCCGGCCGGACTCGGGCAGGAGCCACGCGTCTAAGGCTTCAGCGCGGCCAACCACCTGGCCCCCATCATCGAGAAACTCGATGGTGAAGTCATAAGAGCGGTACTGGCCCGTGGCGCGGAACGTGAGGGTCCGGTTCTTGAGGGCCAGGTCCTTCCAGGGGCGTCCGGCGACCAGGATCCGCCCCCGGACCGATCCTGCCGGACCGCGGCTGACAATCGAGCCGAAGAACGCCTCGCCGCTCGCCGGGCGCATGGGAACCCGTGGAGTCGCGCTTGCGCGGCCCCCACCACCGCAGACGCTGCTCGCGCGCGACACCTCCTCGCGGAGTGTCGCGACCTTGCCACGGGCGCTCGTCCGCATGGAGGGCGACGGTCGGTCGAAGCCCTCTTGCTCTCGCACCAGCGCCCCAGCCAGTGCCGTGGCCCCCCTGAACAGCGGCGCGCAACTGCGGGAGACAGGGTAGGCGCCTCGGACCGCCTCCTGCAGATCACGGGCGGCGTCGTAGGCATCTTGGACCGCGGTCGGGTCGCCACTCTGGGCGCTGGCCTCGGCGCTGAGCGCCCGGTCGAGTCCGCTCGAGACCGCGCGCTGGAGGGTTGCATCGGATGCCGATGCGCCGGCGCCGGATGCCAGGAGAACCGCAGCGGCTCCTGCGGCAATGACCTGTGCGCGGCGTCTCACTGAATTCGGAAGGGGCCGCTTTCCGCTCGGCCTCCAACGCCGTTGGTCAAGTTGTCCACCCGCACGACGACGGTGTAGGTGCCCGCGGGGAAGCTGTCACCGATGCTGGTGGAGATCGTGTTGCACGCGCTCGTCTGGGATGCGAGTTGCTCATCGCCCCCCATGGGTGTCCCATCCTCGGCGATGACCGCAAAGGTGTACTGGAAGTCGTTCACATCGCCGGGCGTGCGGTCGCAGTAGTCGGCGCTGACGTCAATCGACGACCCGGCATCCCGCGCCCTAACGCTGCTGATCGCCGGACACGCATTCGGGTTGGTGCAGTCAGCCGACGTGCTGCCCCCGCTCGATCCGCCGCCTGTGCTGGCGCCGCCTGCTGACCCACTTGTCACCGTTCTGCAGCGAGCCGGTTGCACCGGCTCCGGGGCACTCGCCCACGCGCTAAGCACCGGGGCCGCGCGCTCGGCGGGAACCCCGAACGCCGTATTCGCGTCGTCCGACGCTCCTGCGACAACGATTCCGACCACGCGCCCCGTGTCATCGATGAGCGCACCACCGGAGTTGCCGGGGTTGACCGTGGCGTCGGTCTGCAGAAGCTTCACGTACCTGTTGCCCTCGATCGTGAGGTTGCGCCCAAGGCCCGTGATCGCCCCGCGCGTGGCCGTGAAGGGCAGCCCACGCGGGAAACCGAGCGCCACGACCTCGGTACCGATTTCGGGCTCGGTCGCGGAGGCGAGCTGGAGGCTCGGCTCATCCAGTGGCTTCGTCGTGCGGAGCAGCGCGAGATCGCGCTTGGCATCGCGCCCGACGATGATCGCCTTGAACTTCCCGCCCGTGTGGGTACGGATCGTGATGCTGCTCGCTCCGGTCACTACGTGATCCGCGGTGGCGACCAGGCGCGGCCCGTACACGAAACCGCTGCCTGTACCGGGGCCCTGCTCGCACGTCTTGACGTTGATGCGGACGACCCCGGGCCGCACCGCCTTGATCACCTCAGTCAGAGGCTTCCCCGCCTGATCCGGTACTTGCGCCTGCGCTCCAGCCTCGCTGCCGCCGGATCCGCACGCCGAAAGGCCGAGGGCGGCGATGGCAAGGGCCGACGAAGCAAGAATGAGGACTGTGCGGGTCACGATCATCGCGACACTCCAGACGAGCCGAGGGGGAGGATGTCCCACTCGATGTGGATCTTCGCGAACGATGACCCCTCGATGATGGTCAGACGGGCACGAGCGTAGCGACCTCCTCGCTCTGCGTCGAGGGGGCCCGCT
>SXQZ01000078.1 GCA_005792725.1 Actinomycetota bacterium | reverse complement strand
GGCGCGCCCCACCCTGACCGCGGCGCAGATCACCGAGATCATCATGGCGACCGCGCGTGGCACCCGGACCGGCCTTGACCGTGCGCGCGGCACCGGCGTGGTGGACCTCACGCGGGCGCTCGCGGCAACGCCCCCGGCCCTCGACGCGCCGGAGCCCGACGACGATGCCCCGGGTGCCCGGGCCCTCCCCGCACTGGTGCCCCGCGGGTACGCCTTCGGGCAGCGCGGCGGGCGGCTGCGCACATGGGCCGACCTCCGCGACTACTCGGCCGTGTCGCTGAAGAAGGGCCAGATGCTCACCGCCGAGGCCACGGTCGCGACGGGCAATGACGTGGACCTCTACCTCTGGCGCCCGCGTACACCGCTCTACCGCCAGGGCGCCCGGTTCGCGCGCCAGTGGCTGGTGGCCGGCGCCGTGAACAAGGGATCATCCGAGACGCTGACCTTCCGCGCGTCCCAGGATGGCGACTACTTCCTCGAGGTGCGGCTGGCCGGGGCCCAGCGTCTGGTACGGCCCCGCTACGTGGTGACCGCCACCGTCACGCGCTGATCTCCCGCCCCGGCGGTGTTGCGCGTTCGCGGCCGGGGCTGGAAGGCGGCCCGGAAAACGGCTTTGATCCCCGGATGGCCACTGTCGGATCAATTCCGCGCGACCTGTCGGACCCCGCGCTCTATGTGAACCGTGAGTTCTCGTGGCTCGACTTCAACGCGCGCGTGCTCGCGCTCGCCGCCGACCACGCACAGCCGCTGCTCGAGCGCTGCAAGTTCCTCGCGATCTTCTCCAGCAACCTCGATGAGTTCTTCATGGTGCGGGTCGCAGGTGTGATGGACGCCATCGAGGCCGGGCGCCCCTCGTCCACGCCCGACCAGCTGCCCCGCGACGCGGTGCTGGCCGGCATCCGCGAGCGCGTGCTGGAGCTCGTCGCCCTCCAGGCATCGATCTGGCGCGACGACGTGCGCCCCTCGCTCGCGTCGGAGGGCATCGTGATCACCAATATCGACGAGTTGCCGATGCCCGCCCAGGACGACCTGGGCATCCGGTTCGAGCGCGAGATCGAGCCGGTGCTCATCCCTCTGGCCGTCGGTCCCGGACTGCCCTTCCCATACATCAGCGGGCTGGCCCTGAACCTCGGACTGACCGTGAAGGACCCCGACACGGGGGAGTCCCGGTTCGCGCGCGTCAAGGTGCCGCGCATGCTGCCGCGTCTCGTGCGCGCCGGCGAGATGCTGGTGCCGGTGGAGCAGGTGATCGCCGCGAACCTCGGCCGGGTGTTCCCCGGGATGGAGGTCACCCGCCGGGTGCTGTTCCGCGTCACCCGGGACGCCGACTTCTCGATCTCCGACGAGGCCGACGACCTCCTCAACGCGGTGGAACGCGAACTGAGCCGCCGCCGGTTCGGCGGGCCGGTGCGCGTGGAGGTCGAGGCCCGTAGCAGCAACACCCTGCTCGAGGAGATCAAGGAAGGGCTCGGGGTCACCGACGCCGAGGTCTATCCGATCTCGAGCATGCTGGACCAGACCGCCCTCTGGCAGGTGGCCTCGCTCGACCGCCCGGACCTGGCGGATCCCCCCTGGGTCCCCCGGGTGCCCGCCCGCCTCATCGGCGGCGGCGGTGAGGGCGGGATGCTCGCCGAGATCCGGCGCGGCGACATCCTCGTGCATCACCCGTACGACTCGTTCGAGGCCAGCGTCGCGCGCTTCGTGCAGGAGGCCGCTGACGACCCCGATGTGGTGACGATCGAGCAGACCCTCTACCGCACGAGCGGCGACACACCCATCGTGCCCGCGCTCATCCGTGCGGCTGAGCGCGGCAAGGGCACGGTGTGCCTCGTCGAACTCAAGGCGCGCTTCGATGAGGAGCAGAACATCCGGTGGGCCAAGGCCCTTGAGCGCGCGGGCGTGCATGTGGTCTACGGCCGGCCCGGGCTCAAGACCCACGCGAAGTTGTGCCTTGTGGTGCGTCGTGAGGGCAATCGCCTGCGCCGGTATGCCCACATCGGCACCGGCAACGACCACCCGACGACGGCACGCCTGTACACCGATGTGGGGCTGTTCACCTGCCGCGGGGAGGTCGTGGACGATGTCGCCGACCTGTTCAACTACCTCACCGGGTTCGCGCGGCCACCCGAGTACCGGCAGGCCCTCGTGGCCCCCGAGCACCTGCGCGAGGGACTGATCGAGGAGATCGACCGCGTGACCGCACGGCACGTGGAGGGACACCCCGGGCATATCCGTATGACGCTCAACTCGGTGATCGACGGCCGCACCATCCAAGCCCTGTTCCGCGCATCGCAGGCCGGGGTCCCGGTGGAGATGTGCGTACGGGGGATCTGCGGGTTCCACCCCGGGATTCCCGGCGTCAGCGGCACCATCCGGGTCACGTCGGTGGTGGGGCGCTTCCTCGAGCACTCGCGCATCTTCATCTTCACGAGCGGGGATGAACGGCGGGTGTTCACCGGGTCGGCTGACCTCATGGCCCGCAACCTCGACGATCGCGTCGAACTGGTGGTGCGTGTGGACGACGGCACGGTGGCCGATGAGCTGTCATCCATCGTCGACACCATGCTTGCCGACACCGCCTCGGCGTGGTGCCTCAACCCCGAGGGGTCGTGGGCGCGCGTGATGCCGCCCGACGATCAGGCACCGGTGTCGGGCCAGCAGACGCTGATGGACCGTGCCGCCCCGCGTCCCGAGGACGCCCCGAGGGACGACCGCTGACGCGCGCCCACGCGCTAAGGTGCCCCCGTGACCACTGAGAATGCAGCAGCGGACGGGACCGACGAGGCCGCGCCCGGCCCCCCCACATCGTGGACCCCGGCGGAGCGGCCCGTGTTCAACTCCCCGGCTGCCGACCTCAACCAGCTGAGGAACGAGGCCAAGCGCATCGCCGACGGTGCTCCGGGGCAGCCGGTGCACGACGCCGTGCTCACCCGCGCGCGGGCGCTCGCGGCGGCCCTCAACCATGACCTGGGCCTGCCCCGCACGGCCGAGGGCCTGTCGTATGCCGACCTCGCCGTGCTGCTCTCACAGAGCCGGTAACCCGGGGGCCCGGGGCCGCCGGTGAGTGTGCTCCGGTCGCTCTGGGACCTCACGCGAGCGGTGACCGGGCGGGTGGCCCGCCACGCCCAGATGGCGCGTGCCAGCCAGTTCGCGTACGTGGCGTTCCTGGCCTCGATTCCCTTCGCCTTCGTCCTCATTTCGGTCATCGGACTGGTCGCCAGCCCGTCGTCCTACTCCTCCCTCATCGGCAACGCGCGCGGCACCATTCCCGATGAGCTCGCCGACTTCCTCGACGACCTGCTGCAGGCCGCATCATCGGGTGCCGGGCAGTCCATCGTGTTCCTGGTGCTCGGTCTCGGCACCGGCCTGTGGCTGGCCGGCAACGTCGCGGGTTCGCTGACGGACGGTCTGGACGATGCCTTCGAGCGGCCGCACCGCCCCTGGCTTCCGGGCAAGGCCCGGGCACTGGTCGCCGCGGTCGTCACGGGGCTGGTGTTCGTGGTGGCGACGCTGCTCTCGGTCCTCGGCCCGGCCGTGCTCCAGTGGGTGTTCCAGCAGGTGGGGGCCCCGCGTTCGGCGCAGGTGCTGGTCCAGGTGGCGGTCGCCCTCGCCGGTGCGGCGATCTTCTGGGGCTATCTGGTCCTGCTCTACCTGTACGCCCCGAACGACCACCGGCCGACGATGCGCAGCGCGCTCCTCGGGGCGCTGGTGGGGGTGGTTGGCTGGATCATCGTGGCCAACGTGCTCCGCGTCTACGTCGACAACTTCGGGTCGTACAACCGGGTCTACGGCAGCCTCGGCGCGGTGGTGCTCTTTCTGGTGTTCCTGTACCTCACCGGCCTCACCATCCTGATCGGTGGCGAGACCGCGGCCGATCTTGCCGAGCGCCAGGGGGGCGGCGCCGTGACGCGCGCGGCCCCGCCGCCCGCCTTCCCCTAGCGGTCCGGGGTGTGCCGGCGCGCCCTCAGATGGCGCCCGGCACGCCGGGCGGGGATGTCGAGCACCCAGATCATGAGGCACCAGTCCCCGAGGAGCGGCGCGAAGGGGATCGCGAGGAGGAATCCCGCGGCGCTGATGAACGTTTCCACCTGCCACGCGCCCCGGGCCACGCGCCCGAGTGACCCAAGGAACAGGGCCGCGGTGGCCATGAGCCCGCTGTACACGCCCACGGTCAGCACCGAGACCTCCTCGAAGAAGAAGAACTCAAGACCGAACGGCAGCAGGCACACGCAGGCGAGGAAGCCCATGTTCAGCCACAGGGCCTGCGTGGACATGCGGCGGGGAAGGGCCGCGAAGTTGTCGTGGTGGTGGATCCAGAAGATCACGATGACCACGAAGGTGATGAGGAAGAAGATGATGTCGGGCACGGTGCTGTTCCAGAACATCGCGGGCAGGCCGCGCCCGTCCCGGGCGATGGGGGGGTCAATGCGCAGCACCATCAGCGTGATGGCCACCGCCAGTACCGCGTCCGAGAACATCTCGACGCGGTGCGTGTCGAACTTCCCGGCCGGGGTGTCGAAGAGGAGGGCCATGAGGCAGGACGGGCGGCGGGGGCGCACGCAGGCGGTGCGGTTGGAATCCCCCGGGCGGCGTGAGCGTACCGGGGCGCCGTGCCGGGGGGAATGGGGGCAGCCACGGCGACGGTTGATCCAGACGCTGCGCCCAAGTGCGCGGTGCGCGCCGTGGGTGGTCATGGCCCGGCATCGCGACGGTTGCCGACCCCGGTGGCAGTCACGGCCCGGGGACGACGCGGGCCCGGGGTCCCGGCCCGGCGTCGCGGGCGGCGGTCCGTCGCCGCCTGCGGGCTATGATCCGCCTCCGTGGGTTCCGACGTCCTCACGCCGCCGTCCGAGACGATTCGCGGCACTGGCCCCGGTGCCGGCCTCGGCAGGCCGTGCTCGGTGATCGTGATGAACGACGACCACAACACGTTCGAGGGCGTGGCGACGATCCTTTCGCAGTTCGTGCCCGAGGTGGACTACCCGAAGGGCATGGCGTTCGCCAGGACCATCCATTCCACGGGTCAGGCGACGGTGTGGAGGGGTGACCACGAGCGGGCGGAGCTCGTCTGGGAGCAACTGAAGGGCGCGGGCCTCACCATGGCCCCGCTGACCGACGGATAGGAGACGGGCCGAGTGGCCGAGGAGACACGCAATCCCACCTGGCTGGATCAGGCGACCGCGGCCCAGCAGGCCACCGCCGCTGAACAGGAGCAGGTCACGCAGAAGGTGCTGTTCGCGCGCGTGATGTTCCTTGTCGCGGTCACATGCGGGTTCACCGCGGCCGGTGCCTGGATCGCCAAGGACTTCACCGGGGGGTGGATGATCGCGTGCTGGATCGGCGCGCTGGTCCTCGTCCTCGCCAGCGCGTTCATCAAGAAGCAGAGCGGTGCGCTCGGAATGACGCTGCTCTTCGTGATCGGGCTCCTGCTGGGAATGGCCGTCGGCCCCACCCTGCAGGTGTATGCCTCGGTGAACGGTGCCCAGGTGCTGTGGCAGGCCGCAGGGGCCACCGCACTGTTCATCGCCGCGTTCGGGGCCTGGGGCTACGCGACCCGGCGCGACCTCGCGCCGTACGTGCGCTTCTTCTTCTGGGCGCTCATCGGCCTGATCGTGTTCGGCATCGTGATGATCTTCATCCAGATCCCGGGCGGCTCGCTGATCTGGGCGATCCTGGGCCTCGGCATCTTTGCCTTCTGGACGGCCTTCGACTTCCAGCGCCTGCGCCGCTCGAACACGGGCAACGTGGCTGTGCCGATTGCACTCGGCATCTTCCTCGACATCTTCAATGTGTTCCTGTTCTTCCTCCAGATCTTCGGCGGGGGTGGCAGGTAGGCGCATGACCGGAGCGGACGCCCTGTTCGACGCGCTGGTCGCGCAGGGCGTCGAGGTCATCTTCGGCAACCCGGGCAGCACCGAACTCCCGCTGCTGGACGCCCTGGCCGCTCCCGGACGCCCGCGGTTCGTGCTGGGCCTCACCGAGCCCGTGGTGATGGGCATGGCCGATGGCTATGCACAGACGTCGGGCCGCCTCGGCGTTGCCCTGGTGCACGTGCAGCCCGGGATGGCGAACGCGCTGTCGGGGGTACTCAACGCCGCGCGGGCGCGGGTGCCGCTCCTTGTGATCGTGGGCCAGCAGGTGTCGTCAATGCTTCCGGGCGCACCGTTTCTGGGCGGCGACATCATCGGGATGGCCCGGCCGATCGCCCGCTACGCGGAGGAGGTCACGGACCCCGCGCGGCTCGGGCCGATGCTCCGCGACGCCGTTGCCGCGGCCCTCGGTCCGCCGGCCGGCCCCGCCGTGCTCAGCGTTCCGCTCGAGGCGCAGGCCGGCCCGGCCGACCCGCTGCCCGCCCTCCCGAATGCCCCCCGCATCCCCGAGCCCCCGGACCCCGGCCGGATGCAGCAGGCCGCCGCCCTCCTCGCCACGGCCGTCTCCCCGGTGATCCTTGCCGGAGACGGGGTGGCGCATGACGGGGCCCAGGCTGACCTGGCCGCCCTTGCGGCCCGCCTCGGCGCGCCGGTCATGGGGGAGCCCTTCGCCGCCTGCATGCCACTCGACACCGACGACCCCGCGTGGGCCGGTCCCCTGCCCCGGGCCGCGACGCCCATCCGCCAGGCGCTCACCGGCCACGATGTGGTGCTGGCCATCGGCATGCCGGTGTTCCGCCTGTTCGGATGGAGTCCCGGGCCGGCCCTTCCGGATGGCGCGCGGCTCGTCCATGTGGACGTTGATCCGGAGGAGATCGGGCGGATGCTCGCGCCCGAGGTGGGCATCGTTGCCGCGCCGGGGGCCACGATGCGCGGCCTCCGTGCGCTCCTGGGGAACGCCGACCCCGCCGCGCGTGCCCGCTACGCCGCCGTGGGCACGTCGCTCGCCCTCGCGGTCGGGGAGGGGGTGGCCATCGCCGACCTGGTCGTGGACGAGGGCATCACCGCCACGCGGGATCTGCGCGTGGCCCTGGGGGATCGCGACGTGGGCTCGTGCATGTGGCACCGGGGCAGCGCGCTCGGGTGGGGTCTGCCCGCAGCCGTCGGCGCCGCCATTGCCGACCCCAGCCGGCGCGTCGTGTGCACCCACGGGGACGGCTCCCTGATGTTCGGGGTTCCGGCCCTGTGGACCGCGGCGCACGAGCGGTGCCGGGTCGCCCTCGTCGTCGGGGACAACTCCGGCTACGAGATCCTGCGCGCGGGTCTGGAGGGGCTTACCGGCGTGCCGGAGGGCGGCTGGCCGGGGAT
>SXQZ01000077.1 GCA_005792725.1 Actinomycetota bacterium | reverse complement strand
GTCGCCCTTCGTCTCGGCACGCGAGGCCAGGCCCGCCGCATCGGAGCCGGTGTTCGGCTCGGTGATGGCGTAGGCGCCGATGATCTCGCCGGCGATGGCGCGCGGCAGGTACTTCTCGCGCTGCTCATCGGTGCCGAACTTGTAGATCGGGAACGAGGCGAGGTCGGCGTGGGCGTTCACCGACGCGGTGATGCCGGCGCACACCTTGGTCATCTCCTCCACGAAGACGCACTCGGTGATCTTGTCGGCGCCGATGCCGCCGTATTCCTCGGGGAACACGATGCCGAGCAGCCCGAGCTCACCGAGCATCGGCATGATCTCGACGGGGAACGTCTCATTCCGCTCGGCCGCCTCGACGAGCGGGGCGATCTCCGCCTCGGCGAACTCGCGCACCATGGCGCGAAGGTCGTCCTGCTCCTCCGTGAATGCGTAACTCAGCATGTGCTCTCATACCTCGGGGTCGGGTCGCGCGATCCCGGTGATACTAGGTGCGACCGGGGACTGCGGATACCACCATCGGATGCGAGGGGGCACTCGCCCCGGGTATCGCAGGGGTACCGGACCGGTACCCTCACGGACATGAACCGCACTCCCTTCTCCCTCCGGGGCCGCGTGGTCATCATCACGGGCGCGTCGCGCGGTATCGGCGCGGGCACGGCGCGGGCCGTGTCCGGGTCGGGCGGCAGCGTGGTGCTGGTGGCGCGTTCGGCCGACGACCTCGGGGCCGTCGCGGCCTCCCTGCCCGGTCCCAGCCGCGTAGTGGTGGGTGCGGTGGAGGACCCGGCGGTACCGGCCATGGCCGTGGCGGCCGCCGCCGAACTGGGGGATCTGTGGGGTCTGGTGAACAACGCGGGCATCTCCCCCTCGTATGCGCCCACGGCGGAGACCTCCGACGAGCACTGGGACGAGATCGTGCGCGTCAACCTGCGTGCGGCCGCAGCCTTCGCCCGCGCGGCGCTCCCCGCCATGGTGGCCACCGGCGCGGGGGGGCGCGTGGTCAACCTGTCGTCCATCGCCGCGTTTGCCGGGCTGCCAAACCTCGTTGCCTACAACTGCACGAAGGCGGGGCTTGACGCGATGACCCGCACCATGGCGGTGGAGTACGGCCCGGCGGGCATCACCGTCAACTCCATCGCCCCCGGCACCATCACCACCGAGATGGTCCAGCAGATGATGGACACGAACCCGGCGCTGGCCGAGAAGTTCGTGAGCAGGACGGCCATCGGGCGGGTGGGCACGGTGGACGAGGCGGCGTGGCCCATCGTGTTCCTGCTGTCGGATGCCGCGGCGTTCATGACCGGGCAGGTCATGCTCATTGACGGCGGCCGCCTGGCCGGCGCGTAACGCGGAGGCGATTGGATGCGCGTCGTCATCGCCGGAGCCGGAACCGCCGGGTGCGTGCTCGCCGCGCGCCTGTCCGCCGACCCGGGCATCGAGGTGCTGCTGCTCGAAAGCGGTCCCCACTACCGCAGCGGTCACTGGCCCCCCGCCCTCGCGCACGCCTTCCGCATCATCAAGGAGACCCACGACTGGGGATTCCAGGCCCAGGCCGGCGCGTCGCCCCGGGGGGTCCACGTGCCCCGCGGCCAGGTGGTGGGCGGGTCGTCAATCACCAACGCCGCCATCGCGCTGCACGGCCTGCCGGAGCACTACGACGAGTGGGCGCAGTTCGTACCCGGTCTCGACTGGGCGGCCATGCTCCCGTGGCTGAGGATGATCGAGGACGACGAGCAGTTCGGCGCCGAGCCGTACCACGGCGACCACGGGCCCATCCCCATCAACCGCTGGCCGCGAGAGGGGTGGTACCCGCTGCTCGAACGGTTCGCCGAGGCCGCTCTCGCCCGCGGCCACGCGTGGGTGGACGACCATAACGCGCCCGGTGCGGTGGGCGTGGGCCCGACGCCCTTCAACATGCGCGATGGCGTGCGCCAGACCCCGGCCGACCACTACCTCGACCCGGCGCTCGGGCGTGACAACCTGTCACTGGTCACGGGGGTGCGGGTGGATCGCCTGATGATTGACGGGGACCGCGTGACCGGCCTGGTCGTGAGGGACGAGGCCACCGGCGAGCGGACCACCCACCATGCCGATCACGTCATCCTCTGCCTCGGCACCTACCAGAGCCCGGCGGTGCTGCTGCGCTCAGGGATCGGCCCGGTGGACGCGATCACCCCGCATGGCATCCGGGTGGTGCACGAGCTGCCCGGTGTGGGCCGCGGCATGCAGGATCACCCGAAGATCTCGTATCGCTTCTGGGTGTCCACCGACATCCCGGTGTGGCCGCACCCGTGGATTCAGGTGCTGCTCACCGCGAAGGCCGAGGTACGCGGCGAGGAGCGCCTGTTCCAGGTGATGCCGTACGCGGGCTTCGCTGACGGCGGGCACCGCATCAGCGAGTTCAACGTGCAGGTGGCCGACGCGCGCGGGCGCACCGGGCGCGTGGACATCCAGTCAACCCACCCGATGGATCAGCCCGTGCTGCGCATGGGCTGGCTGGACGATCCCGGCGACCGCGATCTCGCCGTGGCGGGCGGTCGCGAGCTGATGGCCGTGGCCCGCACCGCGCCGCTGGCCGGCGTGCTTGACCCGTGGCCCAACCTCGACGACGCCGATCACGCACTGCGCACGGTCGAGACCTTCCATCACCCGGTCGGCACCCTGCGCATGGGCCGCGATGACGATCTGATGGCGGTCACCGACGGCGCCGGTCGCATCCGCGGGCTCGAGGGCGTGTGGTGCATGGACGCCTCGGTCATTCCGCGGGTGCCGTCGGCCAACACCCACCTGGCGGTCATCGCGCTGTCGGAGAGGATGGGGGCCCAGTTCCTCGCCGGCACCGGCCACGCCGCCGCGGCGGTGTCGCCCGACGCGGGGTAGGTGCGCCCGTCCGGGCGCACCCGGGGGCGGGCCTTTGCGATTGCGGGATCGGCCAGGCAACCACCGGTGCGCGGTCGGAGGCACCGACGGGTATCGCGGCCCGTGACGCGATGATGACCGGGGAGGCGATCAGGCACATGCCATGAGGCGCGGTCGTTCCGGGCCGCGCATCGGCCGGACCGGTCAGCGGACTGCGGCTGCGCGTTCCAAGCGGTCGCGCACCGCGATGCCGATCCCCTCGGCCGCGGGCGGGACGGCCACGATCACGTTGAGGGCCTGCGCATCGGCCCGGCGGAACGCGGCATAGAGGCGGGCGGCGTAGTCGTCGGGCGAGTCGGCGGCGACCAGCACCACGGCGCCGCCGCCGTCATCCACCGGACCCGGGGCGATCAGGCCCACGCCGTGGCCGTCTCCTGAGAGCGCAAGCGCCCGGGCCGCCGCCGCCG
>SXQZ01000076.1 GCA_005792725.1 Actinomycetota bacterium | reverse complement strand
GGGAGCACCTCGGGGTGACGCTGCGTTCGGGTACTCCCCTCTAGGCCCCCCGGTCACCACCCCACCGCGATGACCGCGACGGCGACGAGGATCACACCCTCCGTGCCGTCATCGTCCATCAGTCCGTTCGGCTGACGGTGCCCGCCCTCCACGGCGCGCACCGACACCTGCCCGTACGGGAACCGGGCACGCACCGCGTCGGTGTCCACCCGGTCGGCGCCTGCAACGGCGATGGTGGCCTCCACGCGCATGTTCGCGCGGTCACCGCCGGGCAGGACATCGCGGATGCCCGGGAACAGGACCCGCCGGATCGTGTCATCCACGGCCCGTAGTGCGGCCTTCGTGGCGTCGTCACCGGTCAGGTCCACGCCGATGCCCGTCTCGATGATGAGCGGGAAGGTGCCGTTGGTCATTGCGATCCCTCCGGGAGCAGCGAGGTGTCAACCGCGGCAGACCCTGACACCTCCGTCGCCAGGAGGCCCTCGTCCATCATCCACGCGGCCAGGGCGTCCCACTCCGCCGCGTCCATTCCCAGCGGCCTTCCCTCGGTGACGAGGACGGGCAGCGTGGCGGCCAGTTGCGCGGTGAGCGCATCCGTGGCGATGTCCGGGTTTGCCGCGATGAGCGCGGCGCGCGCCGTCGCGGCGTCCGCCTGCGCCACCGTGGTCCCCTTCGCAATCGCCGCGAGCGCCCGGCGAATGGCCTCCGGGCGGGCCCGGATGGTGTCCTCCCCCGCGGCGAGCACCAACTCGTCGTATGGCGGCACGCCGTGGTCCTCGAGGCGGAACACGGTCAGGGGCACGCCCTTCGCCCTCAGGGCCGGCACCTCGATGTTCCAGTAGCCGCCGATGATGGCGTCCACGGTTCCCGCCGCCAGCGCGGGTGACAGGCTGTACCCCACGACCTTGGTGTGCACCTTGGCGGGGTCCCCGCCCGCGTTGCGCACCACGGTATCGAGCAAGGCCCGGTCGCTCGGCACCCCCGCGATGCCCACGGTCCTCCCCTCGAGGTCCTTCGGCGTACGGATGCCGCGGTCCCCGCGGGCGATGATCGAGTTGAGGGGCACGGGCACCACGGCGCCGACTGCCTTCACCGGCACGCCCTTGGCCCGGGCGATCAGCAACTCCGGTGCGTAGGTCACCACGAGGTCCTTCCGGCCGGCCGCCGCCTGCGTCAGGTTGGTCGTCGGGTCACCCGGCACCGACTGCGCGATCCGCGACCCCCCGGCCGCTGCGATGCCGTCCTCGATCGCCGTCGCGATACCCGCGTGGTCGGCGTTGGCGTACCAGTCGAGGGCCAGCGACACCGGCTCCACGGCGGCACCGGTCGCCGTGGTGGCGGGCGTGTCACCGCCGCACCCGGCCAAGGCAATGGGAATGGCGAGCGCGGCGAGGGCAATGGCGATGGTACGGGTCAGGGACGGCACGGCGGCTCCATTCGATGGTCAATGGCGACCGGGACGGGTGTCCCGGCGCAGGTGGGGAAGGGCGGCCCATTCGGCCATCGCCACGACGAGGAACATGGCGATGCCGATGAGGGCGAGGATGGCGACGGCGGCGAACGTGACCGGGGTCTCGAACTGGCCGGCGGACAGGCGGGTCAGGGCGCCGAGGCCACGGTCGGAGGCCACGATCTCGCCCACCACGGCCCCGGTGACCGCGAACACGGCCGCCAGTCGCAGGCCCGTGAACAGGCGTGGCAGGGCGGACGGCACACGCACGTGCGACCAGATCCATCCGGATGATGCCCCGAGGGTGCGCATCGCGCGGATGAGCTCGGGGTCGGTGGACCGGAGCCCGTCCACCCCGGCAACGACGACGGGGAACAGGCTGATGAGTGCGGCGAGCGTGACCATGGCGCCGAACCCGGGCATCCACAGCACCAGCAACGGCGCGAGGGCGACCAGCGGGATCGTCTGCGACACGATGATCCACGGATAGAGCATGCGTCCGGCGATCCGGCTGCGCGCGATGAGCGCCGCGATCAGGCATCCGACCACCACCGCGAGCGTGAACCCGATGACGGTGATGAGCAGGGTCCACTGCGCGTGGTGCCACAGCCGGTCGCGCACCTCCCAGCCGGTCCGGGCGATGACGGCGGGCGACGGCAGGATCCACTCGCGCGGCGCGATGATCCATGCGCTCACCTGCCAGGCGAGCACCAGCAGCAGCGGCAGCAGGGTGGCCGCTGCCACCTGTCCCACGCGCACGTGTCGGTGCCGGCCGGCCGGGGGAGGGCCGGCATCCGTCGTGCCGGGCACGGGGGTCACGCCGTCACGCCCGCTGCGCGCAGCGCCGCGAGGATCTGGGGCGCGGCGTCCGGACCCGCTCCCCCCACATCCACCCGGCAGATGATGCGCATGGGGGCGGGGGAGGCCACCAGTACCTGATCGGCCAGGAGCACGGCCTCGGCGATGTCATGGGTGACGAGGACGATCGTGGGCGCCACTTGCTCCCGCACGGCGACCAGCACACGGTGCATCTCGCTGCGGGTCAGGGCGTCTAGCGCCCCGAACGGCTCGTC
>SXQZ01000075.1 GCA_005792725.1 Actinomycetota bacterium | reverse complement strand
GACGACTACATGGTCAAGCCCTTCGCGCTTCAGGAACTCCTGGCGCGCCTGCGCGCCCTGTTGCGCCGCACGGCCGCGCAGCAGAGCGATGAGGCCGCGGTACTGCGGTTCGAGGACCTCACGCTCGACCTGGGCGGCTACATGGCGGACCGCGCCGGCCGCCAGATCGACCTCACGCGCACCGAGTTCCAGCTGCTGGAACTCTTCATGCGCAACACCCGCATCGTGCTGACGCGCTCGGTCATCCACGAGCGTGTGTGGGGCTACGACTTCGGCCCGGCGTCCAACTCCCTCGGCGTGTACGTGGGCTACCTCCGCCGCAAGCTCGAGGAGGACGGCGGGTCGCGGCTCATCCACACGGTGCGCGGCGTGGGTTACGTGCTGCGCGCGTCATGACCATCCGCCGCCGCCTCGCGCTGGCCGCGGCGATCGCGGTGGCCGTCGCGGTGGCCGCCGCGTCGCTGGCGAGTTACCTCGCGGTACGCACCCGGCTCCAGGGCGACGTGGACGACTCCCTGCGCCAGCAGGTGCAGCGGGTGCTGGATGGGGGGCCGGCCGGCCGACTGCCCCCGGGCGCCTTGCGCGGCGGGCGTGCCGTCGGCGCTCCCCAGATGTACGTCCGGGTGGTGGCACCCGGGTCGCTCGGGCCGGGCCGGGCCGACAGCGGGGCCGGGACGCTGCGCCTGCCGGTCACGGAGCGCGACGAGGCCGTGGCCGCCGGCACCGCGCCGGCCTACTTCTGGGATGCCGAGGTCGAGGGCGTGCCGCTGCGCGGCATCACCGCCCCCATCGCCCACGGCGTGGCCATCGAGTTCGCGCGCCCAGTTGACGAGGTGCAGTCGCTCCTGTCCGGGCTCGGCATCATCCTCCTCGTGGTGACGGGCGCCGGAATCGCGGTGGGCGCAGGCCTCGGCTGGGTGGTCTCCGGGCGGGCGCTGCGCCCGGTCACCGACTTCACGGCCGAGACGGAGGCACTGGCCGGGGAGGACGACCTCTCGCGGCGGCTTCCCGTGGTGGGCAGGGATGAGATCGCCCGCCTCGCAGCCGTGTTCAACGGCGCCCTGGATCAGGTGGAGGCCTCAGCCGGGGCCCAGCGCCGCCTCGTGGCCGATGCCTCCCATGAGCTGCGCACCCCTCTGGCCTCGCTGCGGGCGAACATCGAGGTCTTGCAGCAGCACGGGTCACTGCCGCCCGACGAGCACGACGCCCTGCTGCGTGACGTCGTCGAGCAGACCGACGAGCTCTCGGCGCTGGTCACCGACATCGTGCGTGCCGGCGAAACGGCGGTGCGCGAGGACGAGGCCCAGGATGTGCGCCTCGACGAGATCACCGTGGCGGTCATCGGGCGCGTGCGCCGGCTGCACCCCGGGATCACCGTGCTCCAAGACCTCGCCCCGGTGGTGGTGGACGGCGTCCCCGAGCGCCTGGGCCGCCTCGTCGCCAACCTCCTCGACAACGCTGTCAAGTGGACGCCGCCCGACCAGCCGATCGAGGTGACGCTGCACGACCGCACCCTCACCGTGCGCGACCACGGCCCCGGCTTCTCCGAGGAGGACCTGCCCCACGTCTTCGAGCGCTTCTACCGCTCCACCGATGCCCGGGGCACGCCGGGGTCGGGCCTGGGGCTCGCGATCGTGAGGCAGGTCGCCGGGATGCACGGGGCCGTCGCCACCGCCGGCAATGCGCCCGGCGGTGGCGCGCTGATCACCGTGCACTTCCCCGGCCCGTAGGCCCCGCCGCGGGTCGCGCCGGCAACTCCACCGCGGGGACGTGAAGCCGGAGGCCGGATTCGAACCGGCGACCCCCTGTTTACAAGACAGGTGCTCTGACCGACTGAGCTACTCCGGCGGGCGGGCGGGTAAGCGCTCGCAGGGGGTTCTTACTCCATCACCTCAACGGGGATGCCGGCGTGCTTCTCGACCTCCGCGGCCACATCGGCCCCGAAGACCTTCCCGAGGAACCCGTGATGGCTGTGGCCCACCACGATGAGCTGGGCCCCATAGTCCCTGGCGGTCTCGACGATGAGCGCCCCCGGTTCCCCGATGGCCCATGCGTATTCGGCCTTCGCCACGGCGCCCTCCTCCACCCGGTCACGCGCCTCCCCGAGCGCCTCGTGCACGTCGGGCATCTCGGGGAACGGACCCTGGATACGGTCGCCGTCGCCCATCGTGCCAAACGCACGGGGTCCTGAGGGATCGAGGACGGCCTCGTGGATGGCCAGCACCAGCAGCGGCGCGTGCCGCTCATTGCACCGCGCAATGGCGTGGTCGAGCGCGCGCCGTGACGAGTCGCTGCGGTCGTAGCCGACCAGAATCGGTGCGCTCATGGGGTCCCCGGGTTCATCAGTGGCATGACGCCGGGAAACCTACCCCGAAACGCGCGATGCCGCCTGTGGTGGCGGCATCGCGTCAAACCCTCACCCTCAGGTGGAGGGTAGTACAAACCCTCTATCTGAGATCGAGGACCTCGCGCTCCTTGAGGTGCGCCTCAACCTTGCGCTTGACCCGCTGCAGGGCGTTGTCCACGCTCTTCGGGTTGCACTCAAGACGCTCGGCGACCTCCTCATAGGAGCGGCCCTCGAGGTACATGGCGAGAACCTGGCTCTCCAGAGGACTCAGCACGCGCCCGAGGCACTCCACCAGGCTCTGCAGTTCCTCGGTGGAGATAGCCTGGTTGATCGGGTCGGTCACCGGGTCGTCGGGGAGCACATCCGCGAGCGTGGTCTCCTGTTCGCTGCCCGCCCGCGTGTTGCTGAACGACACGTAGGTGTTGAGCGGGGTGTGCTTGTTGCGTGCGGCCGTCTTGATGGCGGTGATGATCTGGCGCGTCACGCAGAGCTCCGCGAAGGAGCGGAACGACGCCTCGCGGTCGGTGCGGTAGTCCCGCACGGCCTTGAACAGGCCAATCAGGCCCTCCTGGATGAGATCCTCGGAGTCGCCGCCGGCCAGGAAGTACGCGCTGGCCTTGAGGCGCACGAATCCGCGGTAGCGGGCGATGATCTGGTCCATCGCCTGGGCGTCCCCGGCCCGGGCGCGACGGACGAGCCCCTCGTCCACCACATCGACGAAGCCCTGCTGGTCCAGATCGGTAAGCCTGCGGGCGGCAGCACCCATGTTCACTCCTGTGTGGTGTCTCGGAGGGTCTCTCCCCATCCCTCAACCTTCACCTGAGATTCAGCCTGAATCTGCACTTGACGGTAAGAGATGGGGGATTGATACCGATCACACAAGCCCCTGTCAACCTCCGGAGCCGGATCCGCCCCCCGCGGTCGCGGCGAACGCCAGCACCGCCGCCGCCGTGGAGAGGTTCAGGGACCCCACCCTCCCCCGCATGGGAATCCGCACCAACTGGTTGCAGACCTGCCTCACGCGGGGTCGGAGCCCTGCGCCCTCGGCACCCAGGACGATCACGGCCGTGGGTTCCCAGACGATCTCGCGGTAGTCCAGACCCTCGTCCGCGTCCGCGCCGACCGCCCATCGGCCGGAGCCCGGGAGGTCGTTGACGAAGGCCACGATGGAGCCGATCCGGGCGATTGGCAGGTGCTCCACGGCGCCCGCCGATGCCTTGCACGCCACCGGGGTGATGCCCGGGCTCCCGCGGGTCGGGATGACGAGGCCCGCGAAGCCCGCCGCGTCGGCCACGCGGGCCACGGCCCCCAGATTACGCGGGTCCTGGACCTCGTCGAGCACCATGATCGGTCCATCACCCTCAAGCAGTACTTGAGGGTCGGCGTAGGGGTAGTCCGTCGTGATTGCGACCATCCCCTGATGGTCGCCGCTGCCGGAAAGGCGGGCAAGATCCTCCCGGCGCTTCACGACCACCCGGGTGCCGGCCAGATCCGGATCATCCGCGGCCTGTGCGAGTGCCCAGACCTCCTCGACCGGGCGCCGGCCCGCGCGGATCAGTTCGCGCACGGGATTGCGCCCGTACACCAGCACCGGGCCCTCGACCACATCGCCGCGCGTGCCGCGACCCCGGCGGGACGTGCTCACGGCGCCGGGACGACCTCGGGGCCGTCCGGGCCGTCGCGCAACGCGAACCCGGCCGCCGCGATGGCATCGCGCAGGGCGTCGGCCCCGGCGAAGTCGCGGCCCGTACGGGCCTCCTCGCGTCGACGGACCATGTCGAGGACGTCATCGGGCACCACCGCGTCCGTGGCCGGGGAGGCCAGGCCAGCCAGCCCCAGCATGTCGAGCAGGGCCGCGAGTTCCAGGCGGACTTCCTGCAACTGCCCCTCGGACGGGCGTCCCGACTCGAGCGTCTGGTTGATCCCGCGCACCAGATCGAAGACGGCGGCCATCGCGCCGGGGGTGCCGAAGTCGTCGTCCATCGCTGCGAAGAAGCGCTGGCGGGCCTCCACGACCGCGGAGGCCAACGGGATGTCGGTGCCCTCACCGGGCGCCTGCAGGGCACGGTCGAGGGCCCGCACGGCGTTGCGTATGCGGCGGCACGCGGCCTCGGCGTCCCGCAACCGGTCATCCGAGAAGGGCAGACGTGAGCGGTAGTGGCTCTGGACGAAGTAGGCGATCACCGTCTCGGGTCCCCACCGCTCCAGCACATCGGCGAGCAGGGCGATGTTGCCGATGCTCTTGCTCATCTTGCCGTCGCTGATCTCGAGCATCTCGTTGTGCATCCAGATACGTGCGAACGGGGCGCCGTGGGCGCCCTCGCTCTGGGCGATCTCGTTCTCGTGGT
>SXQZ01000074.1 GCA_005792725.1 Actinomycetota bacterium | reverse complement strand
GCTGGCCCTGGCGGCCACCGGCGATGGCCGCGTGATCGACCGTCACGGCGGCCTGCGCGATCTCGAGGCGCGGCGCATGGCGCTGGTGGGTCCGTCGGCGCTCTCGGATGATCCCGTGCGCGTTCTGCGCCTCGCCCGCATCGCCGACCAGTTGGGGTTCGCCGTGGACCCTGCTGCTGCTGCCGCCGCCCGGGTCGCGGCCCCGGCCATCGGCGACGCCCCGGGCGAGCGTGTGATGGAGGAGTTCGCGCGCATCATCCGGGCCTCCGACCCCGGGCGTGCCGTACGCGCCCTCGATGCGCTGGGCGGCCTCGGCGGGGTGGCGCCCGCGCTGGACGACTGCCGCGGGGTGGTCCAGAGCGGGTACCACCACCTCGATGTGCTGGAGCACACCCTGGCCGTGCTCGACGGCGTGGTGGCCATCGCCCGCGACCCGGAGCCGGCATTCCGGGGGCACGCCGCCCGTGTGTCGCGATCACTGGAGGCGCCGCTGGCCGACGGCCTCACGCGCGGTGAGGCCCTGCGCCTGACAGCCCTTCTGCACGACATGGCCAAGGCCGAGACGCATGTGGTGATGGACGGCGGCCGCGTGGGCTTCCCCTATCACGACCGCCGCGGCGCCACCATGGCCGACGACTGGTCCCGCCGCATGAGGACCTCCAATCGCCTGCGCGAGTTCGTGGTGCGCGGGGTGCGCCACCATCTGGTCCTGGGGTTCATGGTGCACCGGCAGCCGCTCACCCTGGTGCAGATGGACCGGTACCTCCGGCGGGTTGCGCCCGACCCCATCGAGGCCCTGGTGCTGTCGGTGGCCGACCGCCTGGCCACCGACGGGCCCCGCACCACCCCGATCCAGATCACCCGCCACCTGGCCCTCTCGCGCGACCTGATGGAGGCGCACGCCCGCATCGCCGCGATGGAGCCCATCCGGCCTCCGCTTGACGGCGCCACCCTCGCCGATCAGGTCGGTCGCCCCCCCGGACCATGGCTCGCCGACCTGCTCATCGCCACGCGTGAGGAGCAGCTGATGGGCCGGGTGCACGACGAGGCCTCGGCCCATCGGTTCGCCGGCGCGTGGGCGGCCCGGCATCCCACCGACGGCTGAGCATGGCCCGGCCCCCGGGGGCGTGCCCTCCTCGTGACCGGGCGCTAACGTCACCGGCATGGGCATCCACCTGACCAGGATCTACACGCGGCAGGGTGACGGGGGCGACACGCGTCTGGGGGACATGACGCTCGTGCGCAAGGACCACCTGCGCGTGGCCGCGTACGGCGACGTGGACGAGACCAACGCCGTCATCGGGGTGGTGCGTGCGCAGGACCTGCCGGACGGCTGGGACGTGGGTCTGGGCCGGGTGCAGAACGACCTGTTCGACGTGGGAGCGGACCTCGCCGTCCCGGTGGACCCGGCGTCGGCGGACGCACGCCTGCGGATCGCCGCGGGCCGCGTCACGTGGCTCGAGGAGTGGTGCGATGACGTGAACGCCGGGCTCGCGCCCCTCGAATCCTTCGTGCTGCCCGGTGGCGGTGCCGCCGCCGTGCACCTCCACGTGGCGCGCACGGTGTGCCGTCGCGCCGAGCGGTCCGTGGTGATGCTGTGCGACCACGAGCCCGTGGGGACCGTAGGCGTGAACGTCGTGGCCTATCTCAACCGGCTCTCCGACCTGCTGTTCATCCTCGCGCGCGGTGCCAACGCGGCGTCCGGGCGTGGGGACGTGCTGTGGATCCCGGGGGGCGGTGCCAGCGGTGGCGACAGCGCTACCGGCTGATCGCCACCAAGTTCATCATGCCCGCCACGGAGTCGAAGCGCCGGTCGGGGTAACGGCGCTGCCCGTACACGACCGCGTTGGGGGCGAGCACCAGTCCGGTCACGTCGGAGCCGGCCCGGGTGCTCACATGGGATCCCGCGGCGCCGAACCCCACATCGGGGGTGCCGTTCGTATGGAACCGGCTCACCACTGAGTAGCGCGCTCCTGCGGCTCCGCGCCGCCCCGCGCCGCCGAGGTACACACGCTTGGCCGCGTCAATGAGCAGATGGCCCCCGGAGAAGGCCACGAGGCCGCCGGGGGCGGTGATCACCCGGCCACGGTTCCCGAACGCGCCATCGGGTGCCCCTGCTGCTGTGAGCCGCGCCACGGCGAGCCTCCGCCGGGCAACGGGTCCGGCGGTGGTACCGCCGACGATGATCCGCCCGTCCGCAGCAACAATCAGCGACATCAGGGACTGCGTCGCCAGGTCACGAACGGCCGGCGTGCGTACGCCAAGCACTCCGAACGCCGGGTCGGGGACGCCGGCCGGGGTCAGGCGCGCGATGGTGAGGCGTCCGGTATCACCACCGTCGGGCACGGCCTCGAGGCCTGCCAGCACGACCCCGCCGTCCGGCGCCGCCGCGATGCGGACCGAGTCGAGCGCCGCGACCCCGCGCTGGATGCCACCGGCACCGAAGGCCGGATCGAGATTCCCGGTCATGAGCAGGCGGGCCACGAACCACGTGCCCCCGGCGCGGCCGGCGACGGTGATGCGCCCGCCGGACTCGTACATTGACGAGATGCGCCCGGTTGCGCCGGGGGCCGGATCGAAGGACACGACCCCCCGGACACCGAATGCCGGGTCGGGATCCCCGGACCCGTTGGCGACGAAGATGGTGGGACGCACCCGCGGCTCGTTCACCCGTCCCGGGGACGCGCCCGCGAAGGCCGAGCCACGGTTGGACAGGCCGATGGCGACGGCGGTGGGCGCGCACTCGCATCCCATGTTCCCGCTGTCGTCGATGAAGACGTTGCCGATGCGCCGGCCCGGCTCACCGGTGCGTGAGGAGGTGCGGACGGCGGTGACGCCGCGATCACCCATGCCCGCACGTGACTGGCCCCAGGAGAGGATCTCTCCATCGGGTTGCGCGGTGATGCCGATGGGGTAGGCATCGTCTTCTCCCCCGGTGACCAGGTAGGTGCTGGTCGAGCCCCACGAACCGAAGGCCGTTACCACCTGCCCCGGCCGGGCAAGGGCGACGGGCACCGCGGCGAGGGCTGCGGCCGTGATGGCACCGATGATGGCGCCTCGGTGGCGGGAGTGGCGTATCGGACCGTGTCGCATCGTTGTCTCCGTGAACGCCCGTTCAGGAACCGCTACACGGGTCTGCGAATGCGGGCCGGGCCCCCGCGGTTCCATCCCGTGGCCACCAGCGCACCGCCGACGATGACGATCGCGATCGAGATGAACTGCGCGGCCGTGAGGCCGCCGGCCACGATCGGCGTGGCGCGTACGAACTCCACGAGGAAGCGCTCGACGCCGGCGAGCACCAGGTACAGGCCGAAGAGGGACCACGGTGCCGTGAGGCGGCCTCTCGTCCGCCAGAGCACCCAGAAGATGACCAGGCTGGCGAGGGTCTCGTACACCGGGGTCGGGTGGACGATCTCGGTGGTCGGCACCGTGCCCTCGGGGTAGGCCATTCCCCAGGGGAGGGTGGTGACGTCACCGTAATCGCCGTCCCCGGCCAACTGGCAGCCGATACGGCCGATCGCGTACGCGAGGGCGAGCGGGGCCGCCACGAGGTTGGCCACGAGGCCGAGGGGCAGGTGACGCCACAGCGCGACCAGGATGACCGCGATGGTGCCGCCCGCCACGCCGCCGTACCAGACGATGCCCGCCCCCGAGAACAGCCCCTCGCCCGGCTCTCCCCAGTGCTCGATCACGTAGTAGATGCGGGCCCCGAGGAAGCCGCCGATGCCCGCGGCGATCGCGATCTCGATTGCGCCGCCGGGGTCGAGACCGCGCTGGCGCATGTCGGTGGCGAGGATGACCGCCGCGACCACGATCGCGACCGCGGCCATGAGGCCGAAGGAGTAGAAGGTGAAGGGGCCGATGGACCCGAGCTCGGGAAGCACGCGCCGATGTTCTCACGTTTCCCGAACACGGAGCCCCCGATTCCCGAATCG
>SXQZ01000073.1 GCA_005792725.1 Actinomycetota bacterium | reverse complement strand
GTCCGACGGCCACGGCGACGATGCCGGCCGCGTCACTGGCCCGGCCCGCCACCGTCACGCGCCGCCCGTCGCGTGTGGCGGTGGCCGTGAGCGCGGGCGTGGTCGGCGCGATCGCCCCGAGTTCGGTGACCCACACGTCCGGCCGCGCGGAACCCGCGTCACCGGTGGTGAACGATGCAAGCCCACCCGTGCCGCTGAGGGCGGGCCGCATGGCGGGCCCGAGCGGGGCGGCGCCGTCGCCACCCCGCGATGCCCGGTAGAGGGCGTTGGTCCGGAGGGTGCGCACGTAGACGTCGTCGCCGTTGCCCGCGGTATCCCCCGCGTCCGCGCCGGGGGTCGCGCCCGTGAAGGCCACCCGGGCGCCGTTCACGCTGATCACGGGCCCCCCGGTGACGTCCGCGCCCGACACCCGCCGCGTGATGCCGGCGGCGAGGTCGCGCACGAACGCATCGGGTGAGGCGCCCCCGTCACCCGACCCGCTGACCAGCGCCGCCACGGATGCAAACGCCACGAGCGATCCGTCGCCCGACAGGGACGGGGCAACGGACGGACCGTCGTCCGTGCCACCGGTGGGCACGCTGGCCACCGTGATGGTGCGCGGGCCGGGGCGCGCGACGTAGATGTCGTCGTGGCCGTCGGCATCCCCTGCGGCGAGCACCGAGGCCGCGGCCGTCCCGTGGAACGCCACCGCCCGGCCATCGGCGCTGAGGGACGGGTGATCAACACCTTCCGTCGCCTGCACCCCCGCAGCGGTGCGGCTGACCAGCGTCCGGGAGAGGGTGCGGAGATCGGCCAGGTACACATCGGGCACGCCGTTCGCATCGGCAGGGACGAGCGGCTCCGTACCCGACGTGAAGGCCACGCGCATCCCGTCGGCGCTGATGGACGGCTGGCCGGCCACGCCTGCGGGCGGCTGCGACCCGCGCGAATCGTGGGACACGATCGTGATGCGTCCCGTGACGGTGTCCTTCCGGAAGACGTCCACCTGGGCACCGTTGGAGTCGCCCGCCACCAGGTTGGTCGCGGCGGATGCGAACACCACGTAGCGGCCATCGCGCGACACGCCGTAGGGGCGGCCCTGCCCATCGGCGGGGTCATCCACCGGGGCGTTGGCCGCGATGCCCGCGGCACTGGCGGATACCAGCGAGGCCCGCCCCGTGGAGCGATCGCGCATGAAGAGCTGCCGCGGAAGCAGGAGCCCGCCGCCCCCGGCGAGGTCCGACGTCGAGGTGACCAGCAGGTAGCGCCCGTCGGGCGAGAACGCCGCACCGTGGACGGCGGTGGCTGCGGCGCCACCCCCGGGGAGGAGCCCCTGGCGGCGTACGTCCCCTTCCTCGCCCAGAGCCGCGATGGGCGCCACGAGCAGGGCCCCGGTGGCGAGGGCCATCATCATGCGGGCCGGCATGGGGAGTGAGGCTAGCCACGCCACCGGCGCATGCCGGTCCCGACGTGCCGCCGCAACACCGGCGGGTCATCACACCGGGCGACCGGCTTAGATGCCCATGTGCGCACCGGCCGGACACTCCTGGCGTTGCTGGCGGTCGCCCTCGCGGGCGCGGCCCCGCTGTCCGCGCTGCCCCTCGTGGCCATTGATCCCGGGCACGGGGGCACGGACTCGGGGGCCGTGGGCGTGCTTCCGCCCGGCGCCGTCACCGGGCTCGAACCGCGGTTCAATGCGCAGTTGCAGCCGGTGCTGTTCGAGAAGGACGTCAACCTCGACGTGGCCAACCGCCTCAACGCGTGGCTCATGGCGCGGCAGTTCCCCACGCTCATGACGCGCACCACGGACAATGCCGGCGGCGACATGCCGTACACCACCGAGGGCGCCGACCTGAAGGCGCGCACCGACCTCGCCAATGGGCGGCCGGCCGAGATCTTTGTGTCGATCCACCAGAACAGCTCATCCTCCGGGGCGGGCGGCACCGAGACCTACGTGAAGGTGGCGGCGCCCGAGCCCGCCCAGGTGCTCGCGGCGGGCATCCAGCGCATGCTGGTCGCCTGCCTCGCGCTGCCGGACCGCGGCGTACGCGAGCGGTCGTTCTACGTCGTGCGCAACACCACCATGCCCGCGGTGCTCGTGGAGGGCGGGTTCGTGTCGAGCCCGGTGGATGTCGCCCTGCTCGCCCAGCCGGACTTCCGGCAGAAGATGGCCGAGGCGATCGGCGGCGCCGTGTACCAGTACGCCGGTCTGGGCGACCCCGGGCCGATCTGCGCCGGGGCCGTCCAGGCGGTGCCGCCACCGGTGCCCACGGCCATCCGCCTCGCCCGGGCCGGCAGCGCGCTCACGAAGCGCGCGGGGATCAACCCGCAACGCGGCGACCTGTGGATCGCCACCGTGCGTGACGCCGCCGGCACGCCGATGCCGAGCATCCCGGTACGCGCGCGTCTGCCGAACGGCAAGGGTGTGGCGGCGACCAGCCGACCCGACGGCAAGGTGCTCCTCGCGGTGCCCCGCCGCAAGGGCCGCCTTGTGGTGGCGGTCGCGATGCCCGGCATCGCGGTGTCGGCCAGGGCCGAGGTGTCTGCACGCCGGCGGTAGGTGCCGTGCCGACCCGGCTCGCGACCAGGACCCGGCCTTCCCGGCGGTGCCGGGTGTCACGCCCACGGCTCGCCGGACGCCGGGACGGGCCCACGCCGGTTTCCGGGGGACGCCGACAGGCACATCGTCCGTTGGCCCCCGCTCTCGGACGGGGCCGCGTCCTGCCGGGGGGGCCGGACGACCCCGGGACGGCGGTGCCGCCCGCGCGGGTGGGCACCGGGCCGTCGTGGGTGGCCCATGACACCATGCGCCACCGAGTCAGCCCCCGAAGGGAATCCCATGCCCGCCGCCGTCGAGTTCACAATGAAGGCCAAGCCGGGCCACTACTCCGAGGTGATGGAGAAGTACGTCGCCTTCGCCGATGTCTTCGTCGAGACCGACCCGGACGAGCAGCTCGCCCTGATCACGGGCGACCCCGCCAGCGGCACCATCCGCGGCATCGGCCTGTACGACTCCCACGCGGCGGGTGGCGCGGCCAACAGCCGCGCGTCGATGGCCGCGTTCATGGATGAGGTGGCCGATTTGATCGATGGTGCGCCCACGCGCATCGAGATGGATCTGGTGCACGCCTACATCAAGGCCTAGATGCCATCCCCACGGGGGTTGTGAACGCCTGAGGGGGCGCATCCGCGCCCCGGGGTCCGGGTTTCCCCCGCCCGGATGGACGGATCTCCCCTCGCTCACCGGAACTCACGTTGCCCGAGTCCCCGGACCGCAGGGACGGTCCAGATGCCCCGCGGACGCCCGCGTGATGCACGCCGACCGGCCATCGGCCTCACCCGGTATCAATGACGGTCGGGAACGGACCCTTGTCTGCCGGTCGACTGCGGACTCCCCCCGGGCCGGGGCGTCGGGGCCGGTTCGTAGGATCCCGCACGATGGGCGAGCCCGAGCAGCCGACGCCATGGACCCTTCCGACCCCCGGGTCGGAAGGCGCTTACACCGCCGGCGACCGCGTGCGCGAGTTCATCGCCCTCGCGGGCCGGCCCGTGACCCCCGGAGAGATCGCCGTGCAGGCGCTCGGGATCGCCGGGTGCCCGGATCCCGTTGCACTGCGGCTGGCCGGTGACATCGTCGCCGCCGACGCGCGGCTGGCGTGGGATGGGGACCTGATCGCCGATGCGGCGGGTGCGCACGATCTGGCCCCGCTCGCGACGACGACCTTCTGCATCGTCGATCTCGAAACGACCGGGGGCGCACCCGGATCGTCGGGTATCACCGAGATCGGGGCCGTGCGCGTGGAGGGCCTGCGCGTGACCGAGCGGTTCTCGACGCTGGTGGATCCCGGGCACCCGATCCCGTCGCACATCACGGGCATCACGGGGATTGATGACGCGATGGTGCGGGGGCAGCCCGTCATCGAGGTCGCGCTGCCGGCGTTCATCGCCTTTGCCCGCGAGGACGTCCTGGTGGCGCACAACGCGCCGTTCGACCTGCGCTTCCTCAACTACGAGCGCCTGCGCCTGCGCGATGGCTACTTCACCCAGCCATGGCTCGACACCCTCGTGCTGGCGCGGCGGCTGCTGAACGGCGTCGTTCCCCGGCACGATCTCGCGACGCTGGCGCGGTGGGCGGGGGCGGCCATCCAGCCGGCGCACCGGGCGCTGGCGGACGCCGAGGCCACGGCGCTCGTGCTCGTCGCGCTGATCGGTCGCCTCACCGACGGTGCCGCCACGACCCTCGACGAGGCGATGTCCATCGGCCAGCCCGGAGGGCTACGACGGTCGCGGGGAGGCGGGGAGGCCGCCGCGGCATGAGCCGCGGGGTGCGGCGTGCGAGACTCGGGGCGTGAGAGCCGCCCCCGACACCCCCGCCGTCCGCCGGCTCCTGCGGTGGTTCGACCGTGAGGGACCCGACCTGCCGTGGAGGCGCACGCGTGATCGGTGGGCCGTGCTCGTGTCGGAGGTCATGCTGCAGGCCACGCCCGTCTCCCGGGTCCTCCCGTACTACGCGGAGTGGCTCACGCGCTGGCCGCGCCCCCGTGACCTCGCCGCGGCATCGGTGGGCGAGGCCGTGGCGGCATGGCAGGGGCTCGGGTATCCACGTCGTGCCCGGGCGCTGCATGGCGCCGCCGGCGTGATCACGGAGTCGGGCTGGCCGCATCCGTCGCGGTATGGGGACCTGCCGGGCGTCGGGGTCTACACGGCCGATGCACTGCGCTGCTTCGCGGACGGGCAGCCCGTTCTGCCGGAGGACGTGAACGTGCGGCGCGTGCTGGCCCGCCGCTTCCCCGGCGGGTGGCCGGGTGCACCGCGCGGCAAGGCATGGCACGCGGGCCAGGCGATGATGGATTTAGGCCGTGATTTCTGCCGCGCCCGTGCCCCGCGGTGCGACGACGGCTGCCCGGTCCGGACCGGGTGCCCGGCCGCCGATGCGGGGGTGGTACGGGAGGTGACGCCCCGCACCCGGCGGCAAGCGCCCTACGAGGGGTCACTGCGGCAGCGCCGGGGCCTGCTCCTACGTGCGCTCGCCGACAACGGGCGCGTGCAGGTGGGGCGCGACCGGGATGCGGCGTACAGCTTGGTGGCCGACGGGCTCGCCGATCGGCGTGGGGCCATGCTCGTGCCGGCGGGGAGCGGCCGGTGACCCGCGGCGACCCCCCGCTGGTGGTCGTGGCCGCGGTGATCCGCAAGGGCCCCTGGGTGCTCATCACGCAGCGCCCGGAGGGGTCGGGCCACGCGGGGCGCTGGGAGTTTCCCGGTGGAAAGCGCGATCCGGGTGAGCGTGACCTCGATGCCCTGCGGCGCGAGTTGAGGGAGGAACTGGGCATCGAGGTGACCGGCCCGCGCATGATCTGGCGCGAGGACGCCGGACCGCTGCATCTGCGCTTCTACGAGTGCGGATACCCCCCCGGCCAGCGCCCACGTGCCCTCGTGAGCCCGCAGTTCCGCTGGGTGCGCCGCGAGGACCTGCCGTCGTATGACTTCCCGCCCGCGGACGATCGACTCGTCGCCGCCCTTGCCACCGATCGGATTGGCCGCCGCAGGCGCCGTACGGGACGGAGTCGCCGCGGGCGCCGGGTACCATCACGCCCGTAGACGGGGAGGTTCAGGTGGCGAAGGCCAAGCGGGAGCGCCGGAGCAGCTTCCGGACCATGCAGGGCGGGGACGACGTGCTGTCACGGCTTGACGCCATCGAGGCGCTCGAGGCCGTGGAGGAGAGCACCCGCGCCGACGGGCTCCCCGACGAGGCCGACGCCCAGACCGGCGACCGGAAGGCCGGGGGGCCCGCCGAGGCGTAGTCATGGTGGCCGGATGGCACCGCCGCCGGGGCCCGGTCCGGCCCGACCGCCGTGAACACCTGTGACGCCGCCATGTCCAAGGCCACGGGTCGCCGATGCGGGCCCACCCCACGGCCCGTGCCCCCTCGACGCCACCTCCGCCCCGCCAGGGGTCGCCGTCGCGGGTCCATCCCCCTGCCGTGCGCATCCTGGATGCCACCTCCGCCACCCCCTGAGTCGCCGGTGCGGGCACCCCGTCTAACCTCACGGCCGTGAGCACGCTCGACGCCACGTCGCCGCACGGGTCGCCGCGGTCAGCGGGGCCGCGCCTGTGGGCGCACGCGGTCGTGATGTTCGAGCGCCCGCGGGTCGTCATTCCCTTCCTCGTCCTGCTTACGTCGCTGGGCCTCTGGCTCGACGCCCTGACGGGTACGGGGTGGCAGCTCGCCCTGTCCGTGATCCCGTGGGTGGTGCTGATCGCCGCCTGTGTCCCGCTGGGGCCGCTCGACCGCTCGCGTGTCTTCGTCGTGGTAGTCGTCGCCACCACGGCCGAGGTTGTCTTCTCCACGCTGCTCGGCGTCTACGACTACCGCCTCCTCAACCTGCCGCTGTTCGTGCCGGCCGGGCACGGTCTGGTGTACCTCGCGGGTTACCGCTTTGCGCAGACCCGGGTGGCGCGGCTGCACCCGCGCATCATCGTGGGCCTCGCCATCGCCGGCGCGCTGGGGTGGGGAATCCTCGGGGTCACCGGTGTCCTCGGCCGTGTGGATGTGGCGGGCGCGATCGCGGTTGCCTTCCTCGTGACCTTCCTCATCATCGGGCGGGCCCCCGTGCTGTACGCCGGAGTGTTCTTCTTCGTGGCGTTCCTGGAGATCTGGGGCACCTGGGTGGGCACCTGGCAATGGCATGAGTACGTACCGGGCCTCGGGCTCATGAACGGCAACCCGCCCAGCGGCGCTGCGGCCGGGTACGTGCTGTTCGATATCTGCGCGCTGGCGTTCGCGCCCGCGGTGCTGGCGGGCTGGAGGTGGATGGCCCGCCACCGGCGCCCGGCCCGCCGCGGCGCCTGATGGCCACCGGCCCGCCGCTGGGGTTCCGACCCGAGGGGCACCCCCTGTTCTTCGGTGACGTGGACGTTCCGCCGGCGCCCGACGCGGCGGCACCGGTGCTGGCCGCACTGCTCGGGCGCTCCACGCGCATTGTGGATCAGGGATCGGTGCGGGCGGCGGTCGTGGACCTTGCCGTCCACGCGTGGATGGAGGGGCATCTGGATGGGGAGGACCGCTGCGCGGGGTGCGACGGGCGCTGCGGATTCGACCGGGGCGCCGGGAGGCCCGCGCTCATCGCGGGTGCCTGCGGTTCCCGCGGGGCGGGGCCCGTGCCGGGGCTCGTGTCCCCGGGCCCCGTGCCACCGTTCCCCGACCCCGCCAACCCGGTGCTCGTCGCCATCGTGCTGGGGGCACTGGGTCTGCTGGGGGAGGGCCGTGCCGCGGACCGCGTGCTGCCCATGGTCGCTGCGCGCGCGTGGGCCGAGGGGCACATCGAGGGCGAGGAGCGTTGCGCCGCGTGCGACTGGCGCGGCGGGCTCGCCGTGGGCGAGGACCGCGACCGGCACGCCCGCG
>SXQZ01000072.1 GCA_005792725.1 Actinomycetota bacterium | reverse complement strand
GGCGATCGGCAACGAGGCGGTCGATGCCGCCATCGGCCTCACCGGCCGCGGCATCGCCGGGGGTGGTCAGTCCCCGGCCTCGATCTTGACGACCTGGTACTCCATCTGGCCCCGGGGAGTCGACACCGTGACGGTGTCGCCCTTCTTGCAGCCGAGCAGCGCCTTGCCCAGCGGGCTCTCGTTGGAGAGCCGGTCCTGAAGGGGGTCGGCCTCGGCTGACCCCACCAGAGCGTAGATCTTGCCCGACCGGTCCCCCGGCGTGCGCACGGTCACCTTGGTGCCGATCGACACCACGCCGGTATCCACGTCGTGGCTGTCCACGATGCGCGCGTTACGCAGCTGGTGCTCGAGGTGCGAGATGCGCGACTCGACGTGCGCCTGCTCGTTCTTGGCATCGTCGTACTCGGAGTTCTCGGAGATGTCACCGAACTCACGAGCCGTCTTGATGCGCTCGGCGACCTCACGCCGCTTGTGCGTCGTGAGGTGCTCGATCTCCTCCTGGAGCTTGTCGTAGCCCTCTTGGGTGAGGATGACCTCGCGCTCCACTTCGACTCCCCTCGACGCACGTATCCGGAACTGACGGCCGCGCAGGTTATCCGAGCGGCTCGGCGGGGTGCAAGCGCAGTGTGACGCGGCAACGGACGCGGCTACGCCGCGGCCCACCCGGACGCCCCGACCTGCGCGCGCAGCGCGCGCAGGCGCGCCATGGCGCGATCGTACGAGGCGTCCTCCAAGAGGGCGTGGATCTCGGCGTCCGGGATGCCCCGGCCCGCGAGGTACCACGAGTGGAACTTGCGCAGGTAGTGGCAGGCGCGGTCGGTGCCCATCAGCACGGCGATGTCCCCGCAAAACGCGATGTGCTCGTCGAGCACCTCCGCGGGCAGCGGGCGCGGATCGGCTTCGCCGCGCGCGATCGCGCCCAGCGTCCACGGGTTGCCCAGCGCGGCCCGGCCGATCATCACCCCGGCCGCGCCCGTCATCTCGAGCGCCTCGCGTGCGCTCGCGGCGTCGGTGATGTCACCGCTGATCAGCACCGGCACATCAACCGCGGCGACAACGCGGGCGCTGATGGAGTGGTCGGCGGTACCCGCGTACTCGTCGGCGGCCGCGCGGGGGTGCACGGCGATGAGCGCGGCGCCCGCGTCCGCGAACCGGCGCGCGGACTCGGCGGGGTCGGTCCCGTCCGGTCGGATCCCCCGCCGCATCTTCACCGACACGGGGATGCGCACGGCGTCGGCCATCGCGCGCACCACGGCCGCGCCGCGGGCGGGGTCGGCCAGCAGCGCGGCGCCTGCGCCCGTCTTCATGATCTTGGGCACCGGGCACCCCATGTTGATGTCCACGATGTCGGCGCCGGCATCTTCCACCACGCGCGCCGCCTCGGCCATCACGGCCGGGTCACCACCGAACACCTGGATGGACACCGGGTTCTCCCCGGCACCGACCTCGAGCATCCCACGGGTGCGGACGTTGCCGTGGCGGATTCCATGCGCCGCGACCATCTCCGACACGACGAGGCCCGCTCCGTGCCGCCGGGCCTGCTCACGGAACGGACGGTTGCCGATGCCCGCGAGGGGTGCCAGCGCCACGCGGTTGGGGATCTCCACGTCGCCCACCCGGAAGGGCTCGGCCAGCGGCCACGGCCCATCCCCCCACGCCGGGGCGATCGGTTCCCGCGCACGCGCCGCCACGAGGGCGCGCATGCGCTTCTTCACCGCCGCCTGCCCCGGGTCGGCGCCCCCGAGGTGCGCTCGTGGACGATGCGCAGCCCCTCGAGCGTGAGCATCGGCTCATGCTCCTCGATGAGTACCGAGTGCGGGGTGACCAGCGGCGCCAGGCCGCCGGTGGCCACCACCACCGGCCGGGCACCCAGCTCGGCGGCGACGCGGGCGACCATGCCGTCCACCATCGCGGCGGCCCCCAGCACCAGTCCCGACTGCATGCTCTCGACGGTGTTGCGGCCGATCGCGGCGGGCGGAGCGGCGAGCTCCACCCGCATGAGGCGGGCGGCGCGCTGCGCGAGCGCGTCAAGCCCGCTGTCCACGCCCGGCGCGATGACCCCACCGAGGAACTGCCCCTCGGCCGACACCACGTCGAGCGTGGTGGCGGTGCCGAAGTCGACCACGACGCACGGCCCCCCGTGGATCGCGTGGGCCGCGACGGCATTGGCGATGCGATCGGCCCCCACCTCGTGGGGGTTGTCCACGAGCAGCGGCATGCCGGTGCGCACGCCGGGACCCACCACCACGGCCGGGCGGTCGAGGTACCGGTCGGCCAGCGCCTGGTACGCGACGGTGAGCTCGGGAACGACCGAGGCCACCACCATGTGGTGGACCTCGGTGAGGCTGCCGCCGCGCAGCTGCAGGATGTTGTCGTGGCTGGCCGCGAGCTCGTCCACCGTCGTCCGGCGGATGGTCGAGACGCGCCAGTCGTGCAGGAGGTCCTCACCCGAGAAAAGACCGGCGACGGTCTGCGAGTTGCCGACATCAACGGCGAGCAGCATCAGGCGCCCGGCTCATCCCCGGTGCGCAGCACCTCGATGGTGATGTCCTGTGTGGTGTGGATCTCCACGCGCGGGATGATGCGGGTGGGCCGGTTCCGGTCCCACACCCACACATCCTCCATCACCACGTGGAGGAAGGCCGCGACGGCCTGTGGATCCGCGTGACGTTCGAGCCGGTTGCAGAGGTACGTGGCCTCGTGCGTCAGCACGCAGTACCGGAACAGCGGGAACACGTCGGCGTACTCCCGCTTCAGCCTCAGTTCCAGCTCGGCGTCGAACTCGTCCAGTTCATCGGTGTGCGACATGGGCCGGGCATCATAGCCGCGTCCCCGCGGCCGTGAGACGCCCCGCGGGGCGCTCACCGGAGCGGCTCCAGGTCGCCGATCCGGGACACCGGGGGCCCGGAGCCGGCGAGCGCCGCGAGCAGGTCGCTGATCAGGGTGCCGTCGGGCAGCACGAGGTCGGGCGCGATCTCGACGAGGGGCACGAGGGCGAAGCGGCGATCGGCGAGGTGCGCGTGGGGGATCACCAGATCGGGGGCGTGCCACCCGCCCCCGTCCCAGACGAGGATGTCGATATCGAGGGGCCGGGGGCCCCACCGGGGACCCGGGGCGCGGCCCGCCGCGACCTCGATGGCCTTGGCGAGGGCGAGCAGGGCGGGCGGGTCCAGGGCGGTGCGCACCCGGCACGCGGCGTTGAGGAACTCGGGCTGGTCCGCGACCCCGTGCGGGGCGGTGGCGTAGAGCCCGCTCACGGCCTCCACGCGCGCGCCGCGGCCGTCGAGTTCCGCGACGGCCCGGCGCAGGGCACCCGCGCGGTCGCCCAGGTTCGCGCCCAGACCGAGCCACATCACGCTCACCCCGGGTCGTGCTCCACGCGAAGCGTCACCGCGACGCCGTCGAGCGAATGGGGCAGCGCCACATCGGGCTTCGCCACCGTCACCGTGACGGCGCGCACCACGGGGTCGCGGAGAACGTGGTCGGCGACCCGGCGGCACAGGCGCTCGAGCAGGGTCACCGGCTCGCCGGCCACGATTGCGGCGACCGCGTCCGCGACCACCGCGTAGTCCACCGTATGCCGGAGGTCGTCGGTGTGGGTGGCCCGGTCATCGCGGAGCACGATGTCGATGTCCACCACGAAGCGCTGGCCCCCGGTGCGCTCGGCGTCGTGCACCCCATGGCGCCCGCTCACCGCAAGGCCCCGGATGCTCACGACCACCTCACTCATTCCCCACCCCCGGCGGCGGTGAATGCCCGAAGGGCATCCACGGTCTCGGCGACATCATGCACCCGCAGCACCGAAGCGCCGCGGCCCACGGCCGCGAGCCCCGCGCCGATGGATCCCGCCAGGCGATCGCCCACCTCCCGCCCGGTCAGCGCGCCGATGACGCCCTTGCGCGACACCCCGACCAGCACGGGGCGCCCCAGCGCCGCGATGGCGGGAAGCCCGGCCAGCAGCGCCCGGTTGTGCCCCGCGGTCTTCCCGAAGCCGATGCCGGGGTCCAGAACGATTACGTCCTCGGGCACGCCGGCGCGCACTGCGGCGTCCATACGGGATACGAGGAACGCCAGCACCTCGTCGACCACGTCGCCGTAGCGCGGGTCATCCTGCATCGTCCCGGGCTCACCCTGCATGTGCATGAGGCAAATCCCCGCGCCCCGCTCGGCGACCAGCGGCAGCATGGCCGGATCGGCGCCCCCGGTGATGTCGTTCACCATCACGGCGCCGGCGTCGAGCGCGAGGGCCGCCACCGCTGCCCGCCGCGTGTCCACCGAGATCGGCGCCCCGGGCGGGGAATCGCGCAACGCGGCGAGCACCGGCCCGAGGCGACCGATCTCGACCTCCTCGTCCACCGGACGGGCCCCCGGGCGCGTGCTCTCGGCGCCGATGTCAATGATGGCGGCCCCCTGGGCCGCCATCATCCGCGCACGGGCCGCGGCCTCGGCCGCGTTGAGGTGCATGCCCCCATCGCTGAACGAATCCGGGGTGGCGTTGAGGATGCCCATGACACACGGGGCATCAAGCCAGGTGAGCGGCGGCACGGCGATGACGGCAGGCTACCGCCGACCGGACGGGGCCGGGGGGCCGCCGCGTCCCCGTGGCGTCCGGCACGGAGGTGGGTCCGGGGGCAGGGATGCCGCAACGCCACCGCGGGCCGGAGTGGCCGTCGCCGTGGCATCCGGTATTGAGGTAGGTCCGGGCGCCGGTTCCCGCCGCACGCCGCTGCCGGAGCCGGTGAGGCGTGACCCCCCGTCCGGCGACAGGACTCCGCACGGGCCCGGGTGACCCGGGCCCGACGTTCCTGCTGCCCACCGGCGCGATCACCGCACCCGGCCCGGGGGCCGGTGCTCAGTCGTCGTCGGGGCGGTCCCGCCCGTAGTGATCGGGAATCGCGCCCCATCCCCAGATCGCGACCGGCGCGCCGGGAACCTGACCGTATTCCTTCACCGGGTCGACCTTCTCCGTCTCCACGCGACCGACATGGCACCAGTCGTCTCCGAGGTCGAAGGTGTACTCGAAGGCGTCCCCGGGCCGGACCTCCCGCACGACCGTGAGCCGGGCGTGGTCACACCACCCCGGATCGAGCCCGAACGCGTCATCCGGATACCCGTTGCGCCGCCCGTCCGCCATCTCGAAGCAGTGAAGGTGCCCACGGTCCCACCGTGCGAACGCTGAATCGATCGCCTCGGCCACGTCGGCGAACGAATGAGAGGGGCCGACGATGAAGATCCGCCCGGGTGGCGGGTCGCACGGGATCCCGCCTCCACCCCGCAGGTCCACCCGGATTCGAAGCCACGTCCGCGCCATCGCCTGCCCGGCCTACGCCGGGATCGGGCCGCCGGGCCTACGCGCCCGCGGTGCCGGGCTGGCTGCCCGGGGCGGGCGGGGGCAGCGGGGAGCGGCGCTCCCCGGCCTCGGCCTCCGCCTCGTCGGTGCGGCGCTCCGACTCGGCGGCCTTCTGGCGCGCGCGCTCGTCCCGCACGCGGAAGACGTCGGCCTCCGGCTCACCCTCGAGGAGCCGCAGGAACTCCTCGCGCTCGATCGTCTCGCGGCGCAGGAGGACCTGCGTGATGTTCTCGAGGTCGGCCCGGTGCTCCGACAGGATGTCCTTCGCGTGCTGGTACGCGTCCTCGATGATGCGGCGGATCTCCAGGTCGATCTGCCGGGCGATCTCGTCCGAGTAGTCGGGCTCGGAGTGCATGTCGCGACCGAGGAAGGGCGCGCTCTGGTTGTGGCCGAGCACGCGGGGGCCCAGCTTCTCGCTCATGCCGAAGCGCATCGTCATCTGCTTGGCCGTGGCGGTGACCTTCTCGAGGTCGTTGGCCGCCCCCGTGGTGATCTCACCGAATACGAGGTCCTCGGCGGCGCGTCCTCCGAGCGTCATCGCCATGGTGTCCTGGAGCTGAGCGCGCGTGACGAGGAACCGGTCCTCCGCGGGCATCGAGATCGTGTAGCCCAGCGCCTGCCCGCGGCTGACGATCGAGATCTTGTGCACCGGGTCGGCGTTCGGAAGGAAGTGGCCGACGATGGCGTGGCCCATCTCGTGGTAGGCCGTGACCACGCGCTCCTTGTCGGAGAGCAGACGGGTCTTCTTTTCGGGCCCGGCGATGACCCGCAGGATGCCCTCCTCGAGCTCCGTGCCGTCGATGATCTTCTTGCCCTTGCGCGCGGCGAGCAGGGCCGCCTCGTTCACCAGATTCGCGAGGTCGGCGCCGGTGAAGCCCG
>SXQZ01000071.1 GCA_005792725.1 Actinomycetota bacterium | reverse complement strand
GCGCCGACGGGGCGGGCCCGGTCGGATCCGTGCGCGTCGCCGTCGCCGTGGCGGTGCCGATGGTGGTGCCCGTGCCCCCCGCGCGGCCCACTCCCTCACTTGTGACCATGCCGATGCGGCTGCCGCCGCAGCCCACGAGGAGCACCACCGCGAGTATGGCGGCCGGGGCGAGAACGGTGGCGGTGCGGCGTGCGGTCATCATCATCCTCCCGCGGGGTCGTGGCGATGGTAGGGCGCCCGCCTGACATCATCGCCCGCATGACCGATGACGAGGTTCAGCGCCTGGTCGCGCTCCTGCGCATCCCCAGCATCAGCGCCAGTCCCGACCACTCCGAGGACATGCGCCGGGCCGCAGAGGCGGTGGCCGATGAGGTACGCCGGGCCGGCGGGGAGGCTCGGGTGGTGGTGACGTCGGGGCACCCGTTCGTGGTCGGGGAGGTTCCGCCGAGTCGCGACCACCGGGATGCCCCGGTGGTCACGCTGTACGGCCACTACGACGTGCAGCCGCCCGGTGACCTCGCGCTGTGGACCAGCCCGCCCTTCGAGCCCGAGGTGCGGGGCGGAAACCTGTACGCGCGTGGGGCGAGCGACGACAAGGGGAATCTCTTCATGCTCCTCGTGGCGCTCCAGCGCCTGCGGGCGGCGGGACGCCTCACGGTACGGGTACGCGTGCTGGTGGACGGCGAGGAGGAGAGCGGCGGGCACTCCGCGGTGGACTGGTTCGCGTCCGAGGCCGATCCCGCCCGCGCGGCGGTCATCTTCGATTCACCAATGGTGGCCCCGGGCCGGGCGGGCGTGTGCACCGGCCTGCGCGGGCTCGCGTACTTCCGGGTGCGGGTGCGCGGGGCGGAGGCCGACCTCCATTCGGGTATCCACGGGGGCGCTGCGCTGAACGCGGTGCACGCCCTCGTCACGGTCCTGTCGGCCGTGATGCCGCGCGCGGGCCGGGTCCCCCCGTCGCTCATGGCCGGGGGGGTGGCGCCATCGGATGCCGAGGCCGGGGCATGGGGCACGTTGCCCGCAGGTGCCGACCTGCTCGGCGGGGCCGGGGGCCGTGCGGCCGATGCGACGGCGGCGGCCGAGTACCACCTGCGCACCACCATGCTGCCATCGGTGGATGTGCATGGGCTGCGCGCGGGCGATCCGGCCCTTGTCGCAACGGTGATCCCCGCGGTGGCGGAGGCCACGCTGTCGTGCCGTGTGCCGCCGGGGGCGGACGCGCACGTTCTGGCCGAGGCCCTGCTCGGGTTGCTCACCGGGTCGTGCCCGCCGGGCGCGGACATCGAGGTGGAGGGTCTCGGGGTGGCCGGGGCCAGCCGTCTGGATCCGGCCGACCCCGTGATCGCCGCCGCGATGCGGGGCATCACCGCCGCGACGGGCCTTCCGGTGATCCCCGTGGGGATCGGGGGGAGCATCCCCGTGGTCGCCGCGATGGCCGCGCGCGGTACGTCGGTCGTCCTGAGCGGGTTCGGGCTGCCCGACGACGGCTATCACTCCCCCGACGAGCACCTGCGCGTGGCGCACTTGGGGCTTGGCGTGCGGGCTGCGGAGGGGATCCTCGCCGCCCTCGGTGACCTGCCGTGACAGGCGCCCCCGATTGGCGGTAGCGGCGTGTGGATGCACTCGGCGGGCCTGTAGCCTGCGGCGCCCAGGGATGCGAACAGGGAGTACCGATGGCGAAGTTGTGGGGTGGGGAGACCGACAAGGCGGTTGACAACTTCCCGATCTCCGGGGAGCCGGTTCCCCTGCCGGTGATCCACTGGCTCGGGCGCATCAAGGCGGGCGCCGCCAGGGCCAACGCCGAACTCGGACTGCTGGATGCCGGTATCGCCACGGCGATCGCCGAGGCCGGGATGGGCGTGGCCCGCGGGGAGTTCGATGACCAGTTCCCGGTGGACGTGTTTCAGACGGGGTCGGGCACGTCAACCAACATGAACGCGAACGAGGTCATTGCGACCATCGCCGCGCACGGGGCCGAGGGCGTGCACGCCAACGACCACGTGAACATGGGACAGAGTTCCAACGACGTCTTCCCGTCGGCTGTGCACCTCGCGGCGCTCGACGAGATCACGCACCGGCTGCTGCCGGCCCTCGAGGCGCTGGAGGTGGCCCTGGCCGCCAAGGCCGTCGAGTTCGCGGACCTCGTCAAGGCGGGCCGCACCCACCTCATGGACGCCGTGCCCGTGACCCTGGGGCAGGAGTTCGGCGGCTATGCCGCCCAGGTCCGCCTGGGCGTCGCGCGTATCCGGGGCACCCTGCCGCGCCTCGGGATGATCCCGCTCGGGGGCACCGCAACGGGCACCGGGCTCAACACGCATGCCGAGTTCGCCCAGATGGTCCGGGCGATCATGGCCTCCGAGACCGGCCTCCCCGTCTCTGCCCCGGCCGATCCGTTCGAGGCCCAGGCGAACCGTGACGGTCTGGTCGAGGCATCGGCCGCCCTCAAGATGCTGGCCGTGTCCCTTATCAAGATCGCCAACGACCTCGCCTGGATGGGTTCAGGTCCGCGGTGCGGCCTCGGTGAGATCTTCCTGCCCGAGCTGCAGAAGGGCTCGTCCATCATGCCG
>SXQZ01000007.1 GCA_005792725.1 Actinomycetota bacterium | reverse complement strand
GGACCGGCGAGCCGGTGCCCGCAGGCGCACACCGCCAGGTCATCATCGCCATCGCCCGGGATGGCGGCCGCGTGGCCCCGCTCGTGGCCCTCGTGGACGAGCACGCCGGGGGTCCGCTGCTCAGGGATGCCTTCTTCCTGCCCGACATGGTGCCGGGGCGACTTGAGCGGGAGGTGCTGGCACCGCTGGGCGGGGCGGGCATGCCGGTGGCGCCGGCCGACGTGGGCGCCGCGCTGGGCCTTGCGTCGGCGGCGCTGTCGGCCGCGCTGGCGGCGGGAACGCACATCCCCTCGGAGGCCCATCAGTCGGTGATTGCACGGATGCTCCGGCTGCAGGTCGCCCTGGGGGCGTCGTGCGGGCACGACGCCCCCGGCGAGTGGGCCGACGTCGGCTAGAATGCCGGTCATGCCTGATGTGCTGCCGTCCGAGCTGGATTCCGCTCTCGCAGGGATTGACCCGGTTCTCCGGGGTGAACTGGTCGAGGCCCTCGCGCCGGTCATCGCCGACCTGGGTCCCCGTGAGGTCGCCGTGCTGCTGCGGCTGGTTGACGGAATCCGGGGCGGGGCCTCAGTGCCCGAGCTCAACGCGTTCGTCCGGCTGCTCCCGGTGACGGTGAGCCGCGTGGTGCAGCCGGTCATCGAACCGGCCGAGGTCGGCTAGCACCCCCGCTGGTTGCGAGCGGGTTCGGGCGCGGTACGGTCACGGCGTGATTCGTGCCGCTCTGACCACCACCGCACTGGTTGCCACGCTCGCAGGCGCCGGGGGTGCCGGCGCGGTGGGGCTCACGACGATGGGCCGGGGGTTCACCTCGGCGGTCGCCGTCGTGCAGGCACCCGGCGAGTCGCGCCTGCTGGTGGTCGAGCGGTCGGGCCTCATCCGGCCCATCGACCGGAGCGGTCGCCCGGGGCGGCCATGGCTGGACATCCGCGACCGCGTCGGCGCCGAGGGGAACGAGCAGGGGCTGCTCGGCATCGCCTTCGCCCGTGACTTCATCCGAACGGGCCGCGTCTACGTGGACTACACCGACCGCCGTGGCGATACCCGGGTGGCGGAGTTCCGGACGCGACCCGGGGCCCGCAGCGTCTCTCCCCGTACCGCGCGCATCGTGCTGACCCAGCGCCAGCCCCACGCCAACCACAACGGGGGCGCCCTCGCGGTCGGCCCCGATGGGATGCTGTATGTGTCGCTGGGGGACGGGGGCGGCCAGGGCGATCCGGACAACCGGGCGGGCGACCCCCGCAGCCTGGTCGGCAAGGTGCTGCGCATCAATCCCTCACGGCCATCCGCCGGGCGCGGATACGCGATTCCCGGGGGCAACCCGTTTGCCGGCACGTCCGGAGCGCGCCCGGAGATCTGGCTGCTCGGGCTCAGGAACCCGTGGCGGATGTCGTTCGACCGCGCAACCGGCGACCTGTGGATCGGTGACGTGGGCGAATACGATCGCGAGGAGGTTGATGTCGCCCGCCGCGGGCAGTCAGGGCTCGACTTCGGCTGGAGCCGGCGTGAGGGCACCGCCGACTTCAAGGGGGGGCCACGGCGCGCGCGCGAGACCGCCCCGGTTGCCGAATACGCGCATGGAGCCGGGGACTGCTCGATCATCGGCGGCTACGTGTACCGCGGCACCGCCGTCCCGGTGCTGGCCGGGCGGTACCTCTACGCCGACTGGTGCAGCGGGCGGTCGTGGTCGGTGGACGCCGCCGCACCCGGTCGTCCGGCGGAGATCACCGCCGTACTCGGGCGGATCCCGGGCATCACGTCGTTCGGCGAGGATCAGGCCGGGGAGATCTACGTGGTCACCAACGCCACCGTCCGGCGGATCACCGGCTGATCCACCGGCCCGGGTGCCGTCCGCCCCCCCGGGGGTCGTCACCGCGGCCGGGGTGATTCCGCCCCTCCCCGTCCCCGCCCGGCGGGGACGCCCTGCGCCCCCCTGGGGGAACCGGGCGGGCGGTGCGCTCATCTCACGCGTCCCACCCGGCGAGCAGGGCGGCCGCGATCCCTCGTACGCGCTCAATGTCACCGGCCGCCGCGGCCTCGCGCAGTGCCACCAGCATGTCGGGAGGCGCTGCGAGCAGCGCCTCGGCACCCGCGCCCGACCAGCGCACGAGCGCGTGGTGCACCACATCCCCGACGGGCGCCCCGAGGGAATCGGCCAGCACCTGCAGACCCGGCATCGGATCCAGCAGCCGCGACGCCTGCACCTCCGCGCGGAAGCGCCCGCCCGGGTCGAAGGTCTCGGGATCATCCACACCGCCACGCTAGCGGGCTCTGCTCCGCTAGCGTGCTCCCGCGTGAGTACCGCACCGGACCCCGTCGTGCCCAGCAGCGGCTGGGGAGTGGCCCACCTGCTGCTCCGGGCCCGCCCGGCCGATGGGCCGGGCGCCGGCATCGAGGCCGCCCTCCGGCGCTTCGCGGATTCGGCGCCCGCGAATCAGGTGCGGGCCTTCTCGGTGCTGGGCGGGAGCGCCGATCTGGGCGTCATGCTCGTGGCGCCGGACCTGCACGACCTCGACCTCGCGGTGAAGGGGGTCACGTCAGGTCCGGTCGAGGTGGTCTACTCGTACCTGTCCATCACCGAGGAGAGCGAGTACCGGGCCACCGAGGACGACGAGCGCGCGCGGCTGACGGCGATGGGTGAGCACGACGTCGAGGCGAAGGTCGGGGAGTGGCGCGAGCGCATCGCCCACTACCGCGAACTGCGCGTGCACCCCGACCTCCCCGCGCGGCGGCTCCTGTGCTTCTACCCGATGAGCAAGCGGCGTCAGGGCGGTGACAACTGGTACGCGCTCACCTTCGATGAGCGCCGGGCCCTCATGATGGGGCACGGCACGCTGGGGCGCAAGTACGCCGGCCGGGTGACCCAGTTGATCACCGGATCCACGGGCCTCGACGACTGGGAGTGGGGCGTCACGCTGTTCAGCGACGACCTCGCGGCGCTCAAGGAGATCGTGTACGAGATGCGCTTCGACGAGGTCTCGGCGCGGTTCGGCGAGTTCGGCCCATTCTACGTGGGGCTCATCATGGACCCCGCCGACGTGCTCGGGCGCTGCGGGCTGGCGTAGAGGCGGCCACCCGGCACGCTGGGGCCAACCCCGGCGACACCCGCCTGGGGTCCCCGTCACCCCCGTTGGTGCCCGGGGGTCAGGCCAGGACCGACAGGACCCGGTGGACCGATGCCCGGTACGCGCCGCCGAACAGTGCTGCGTGCACCAGCAGCGGGATGAGCTGGTTCATCTCCACGCGCTCCTCCCACCCGGGCGCGAGGGGGTATTCCTCCGCGTAGGCCGCGAAGACGCGATCCGAGAAGCCGCCGAACAGCCGCATCATCGCGAGGTCCACCTCACGGTGGCCGCCGTAGGCCGCGGCGTCCACCAGCACGGGGCACCCGGTGGAATCGGTCATGCGGTTACCGGCCCACAGATCGCCGTGGAGGCGGGCCGGGGGTTCGGCCGGGTCCGCCAGGTCACCCAGACGGGCCATGACGCGCTCGAGGAGCGCCCCATCGCCGGGGTCCAGTCCGGCCACGCGCGCGAGGGGAATGAGGCGGCACTCGGCGAGGAACGCGGGCCACGTATCCCGTGAGTCGTTGGGCACCGCCAGCGGGCCGATGAAGCCGGGGTGGTCTGCCCCGAAGGCCGCGGCCCCGGCACGGTGCATCCGTGCCAGCCCGCGACCGAGCACCTCGTCGGTGCGGGCTTCCGGGGTGCCCGGCTCCACCCAGCCGAGGGCCAGCCAGTCGTCGCCCACGGCGACCACGGGGGGCGTGTGCACCGCACCCGTCGCGGCCAGCCACGACAGGCCCGCGGCCTCGGCCGCGAACATTCCCGCCGGCGGGCCGGGCAGGTGCTTCACGAACAGCGACCGGCCGTCGCTCAGGTCAATGCGCAGTGCCTCGCACACGTCGCCACCCCGAACCGGGTGCGTCGCGGCGACGGACGACCCTGCGGCCCGCGCGATGGCGTGGGGGTCAGGCGGGGTCACCCGGTGGGGCGGGTGGATCCGATGTGTGCGATGAGCCCGGCGACCGAGCGGTCCACCATGTCGAACATCTCTGCGAAGCCCTCTGACACACCGAAGTACGGATCGGGCACGTCGTGGTTGCCGTGGGCCTGCGGGTCGAACTCGCGCAGCAGGTGGACCTTCGCTGCGGCCTCCGGCGAGGGCGCGAGGGCGCGTAGCGCCTCGCGGTTGTCCGCGTCCATGGCCAGCACGAGGTCGAACCGGCCGAAGTCGTCCGCGGTGAACTGGCGTGCGACGCCCGCCATGGGGACGCCCCGGCGCGCGGCTTCGCCGCGGGCCCGCTCGTCGGGTGGGTGCCCCACGTGCCAGTCCCCGGTGCCGGCGCTTTCGACCTCCACGTGCACACCCAGGTCGTCGAAGCCGAGGCGGTGGGCCATGATGGCCTCGGCGGTCGGGCTGCGGCAGATGTTGCCGAGGCAGACGAAGCAGACGCGGATCGGGTCGGGCATCGGTGGTCTCCGGCGGCGTTGCCATTGGAACCCTTTCGGGCGGTACGGTTGGCGATACTAGGCGCCGTCCGCACATCGACCCCGGGGGAGCACACATGCGTGGCCTGACCTTCCATGGCGAGCAGGATGTCCGCGTCGAGGAGGTTCCCGACGCCGCGCTGGAGAAGCCGACTGACGCCGTGGTGAGGATGACCATGGCCGGCATCTGCGGATCGGACCTGCACATACTCAACGCCGGAACCGCGTTCGGCTTCGAACCCGGGACGCGCCTGGGCCACGAGTTCATCGGGACCGTCGAGGAGGTCGGCCCGGAGGTCACCGGCCTCCGCCCCGGCGATCGCGTGCTGGCGTCGTGCAGCATCCTCGACGGCACCTGCCCCATGTGCCATGAGCACCTGCACTCGTCCTGCGATTCGTGGTCGTTGTTCGGATGGGCCCCGCGCACCTGGCAGCACGACGGCCTGGTGCAGGGCGGCCAGTCCGAGTACGTGCGCGTGCCCCTGGCCGCGACGACGCTCACCACGATGCCGGAGGCGCTCTCCGGGATGGACCGGCAGCGGACCATGCTCCCACTGGTGGATGTGATGTCCACCGGATGGCATGGCCTGCGCTCGGCCGGCATGAAGGCCGGCGCCAACGTGGTGGTCATCGGTGACGGCGCGGTGGGGCTGTGCGCCGTCCACGGCGCGCGGGCGCTGGACGCCAACGCCGTGATCTGCCTCGGCCACCACGAGGACCGCCTCGCCGTGGCCGGCGAGCTCGGGGCATCGGGCGTGGTCACGTCACGCGACACCGATGAGATCCGTGAGCAGGTCATGGAGATGACCGGCGGCGAGGGTGCGCACGTGGTCGTCGACTCCATCAGTGGCAAGGCATCGATGGCGGCGGCCCACGCGACGGTGCGCGCGGGCGGCGCGATCGCCTGTCTCGGCATGGACCACTTCATGCAGAACGTCCCCGAGGTGAACTGGTTCGACCAGTTCCTGCGCAACATCACGATCACCGGGGGCCTGGTCCCAGGTCCGGCGTACATGCCCGAGCTCCTCGACGCCGTGATCGCCGGGCGCCTTGATCCGGCCCCGGTGCTCACCACCGAGTTGCCGCTCGAGGACGCTGCCGACGGCTACCGCCGGATGCAGTCGCGGGAGGAGGGCGTCATCAAGGTCTGCCTCACGCCCGCGTGAGCGACGCCATCATCCGGGATCTGGAGGACATCGGACAGCACCGCCTGGCCGATGTCCTCCGGGGGCTCCCGCCACCACCGGCCGACCGGCTCGCGATGCAGGTGGCGTCCCTCGACCTGCGGCTGGTGGCGCGGCTGGTGGACGAACTCGTGCGGACTCCCGTGGCCGCCCACCCCTCCGGGCTGACCCCGGCCGAGGTGGACCGTCTGCCGGTGGACGGTGCCGGCCGTGCCCGCCGCCGCCTGGCCGTCGAGGCCGGGGAGCAGGCCCTGCGGGAGGGACGCGTGGCAGTCGTGCTGCTCGCGGGCGGCCAGGGCACCCGCCTCGGGTTCGACCACCCCAAGGGCATGTTCCCGATCGGGCCGGTGAGCAATGCGACCCTGTTCGAGGTCCATGCCGCAGGCGTCGGTGCGACCCGGCGGCGCTACGGCTGCGACCTTCCCTGGTACCTCATGACATCGGATGCCAATGATGCACCGACACGGCAGTTCCTTGATGGCCATGGGTTGTTCGGCTTGTCGCCGGGGTCGGTGACCACGTTCATCCAGGGCATGCTGCCCACGGTGGATCGCGGCACCGGCGACATCCTCCGTGAGGCCCCCGATCGGCTGGCGCTCTCGCCCGATGGCCACGGGGGCATCTTCCGCGCGCTCGGCCGGGCGGCGATCCTCGGCGATCTGGAGGAGCGTGGAATTGACACCATCATGACCTTCCAGGTGGACAATCCGCTCATGCGACCCGCGGACCCGGGGTTCATCGGGGCCCACCTGCTGGCCCACTCCGAGATGTCCACCCTCGTGGTGTCCAAGGTCACCCCGGAGGAGCGCATGGGGGTGATGGCCACGGTGGACGGCCGGCCGGCCCTGGTGGAGTACAGCGACCTGCCCGGTGATCTGCACGGGGCGCGCGACGACTGCGGTGATCTCGTGTTCTGGGCGGGTTCCACGGGGGTGCACTGCCTCGACCGTGCGTTTGCCACGCGCCTTGCCACCGGGCAGGTGCCGCTGCCCTTCCACGGCGCCGGCAAGCGGGTGCCGACGCCGGAGGACCCCGCCCCGGCCCACCCGAACGCCGTCACGTTCGAGGCCTTCATGTTCGACGCCCTGCCACTGGCCGAGCGCACGGCCGCGGTGGAGATGGAGCGCGCCGAACGCTTCGCGCCGGTGAAGAACGCCGAGGGCCCCGATTCCCCCGCGACGTGCCGTGCGGCCATCGTGGAGCGTTCGGCGCGGTGGCTCGACCAGGCCGGCATCTGCGTTCCGCGCGGCGCCGGCGGCGCCAGCCAGCACCCGATCGAGATTGATCCGCGCTTCGCGCAGGGTGCCCCCGACCTCGACGGCCGCCTCCCGGCCGACCTCGTCGTGGACGGGCCGCTGCTCCTGCGTGGCTAGCGGACGGAGCGGGCCATGGCGACGAGCGGGAACGACCGCGGGCCGCTCAGTTCGTACTTGCCGCCGACGCGCTGCACGTAGCCGCCCCACGTGAGGATGCGCCACGTGACGCTGGTGCAGTCGCGGGTGCTCCCAAGGCCGGACACCGTGGTGGTGGCGCAGCGGAAGCGCAGGGGGTCATCCTTCGCGCAGTCGGTGCCCGCGGCGGTGACGTTGCGGAATGACACCGCGTGGGTGCGCCAGCGGTAGCGCGCCGTGACCTCCTGACGCCCGTCACAGACGGTCCGGACACCGTCCACCGGCTTCTGCCGGGCGAGGTCCACGCGCTGCAGGACCGCGCCCTGCGCCTTGCGCGGGTACTGCACGACGCCGCCCTGCACCCCCTTGGCCACAAGTGCCCACGCGGCGGCATCCGGCGTGACCGTGCATGAGCCGCCCGCGCAGTCGGGGGCACCCGCGAGTGCCACCCCCGCCGGGGCCAGCAGGGCGAGAGCCGTGAGGCATAGGGAGCGGCGCATGCGCCTAGCGTACTTGCGGGGGGAGCGCGAACACCACGCCCTCGTCCGTGGGGACCTCATTGCCCTTGCGCGCGTACCCGCGGGTCTCGAGGTAGTCGAGCACCCCGCGCACCAGCACCTCGGGGGCGGAGGCTCCCGCGGTCAGCGCCACGCGGGGGTGGTCGTCAAGCCACGCGGGGTCGAGATCGTCCACCCCGTCAATGAGATGGCTCTCGGCCCCACCGGCCCGCGCGACCTCCACCAGCCGCTGCGAGTTGGACGAGTTCTGCGAACCGACCACCAGGACGAGTTCGGCGGCGGTCTCCTCGACGACGGCCTTCACGGCGTCCTGACGGTTCTGCGTGGCGTAACAGATGTCGCTCGACGACGGTGCCTGCAGCGCGGGGAAGCGGCGTCGGAGCACCGCGATGATCTCCGCGGTGTCGTCGAGCGACAGGGTCGTCTGGGTGGTGAGTGCCACGTTGCCGGGGTCGGGCACCTCGACGATCTCGGCCTGGGCGACGTCCTCCACCACGATGACCCGCCCGGGGGCCTCGCCGCGGGTGCCGATGACCTCGTCGTGGTCCTCATGGCCCACCAGCAGCACGGTTGCGCCCTTCCCGGCGTAGCGGCGCACCTCGGCGTGCACCTTGCTCACCAGCGGGCACGTGGCGTCAATCACCTCGAGGCCGCGCCCGGCGCAGCGCGCGTAGATGTCGGGGGCGCTGCCGTGGGCCGACAGCACGATCACGCCGCCCTCGGGTACCTCCTCCGGGGTGTCCACGAACACGGCGCCCCGGTCGGCAAGGGTCTTCACCACATACTGGTTGTGCACGATCTCGCCGCGGACGTGCACGGGGGCACCGCGCTCGTCAAGCAGGCGTACGACGGTCTCGATTGCACGGTCCACGCCGGCGCAGTACCCGCGTGGGGAGATGAGGTTCACGGTCTCGGTCACGGCGGGGAGGGTAGCGCGGGTGGCCGCCCGGCAGTGCGTAGGATGCCGCGTCGTGACCACCGACCCATCCGACGCCGCTCACGTCCTCGACCTCGCCCTCCGGGCGGCGCGCATCGCCGGCGGGCAACTCGTGGCCCGGTTCGAGCGCCCGGCGGAGGGACTCACGGCCAAGAGCACGTCAACCGACCTGGTGAGCGACGCCGACCGCGAGGCCGAGGACTCGATCCTGTCCCTCATCCGGGCCGAGCGGCCCGATGACGCCATCCTCTCGGAGGAGTCGGGCGCGGCCGACGGCGGCACCACGGGCCTGCGCTGGCTGGTGGACCCGCTCGACGGCACCACCAACTACCTGTGGGGCCACCCGCAGTGGGCGGTCAGCATCGCGTGCCAGGACGCCGCGGGGGGGTTGGTGGGAGTGGTGTATGACCCTCTGCGCGGAGAGACCTTCAGCGCCATGCGTGGTGGCCCGGCCCTCCTCAACGGCCATGCCCTGCTGCTCACCCCATCCGGCGATCTGGGGCTGGCCCTGGTGGGCACGGGCTTTGGATACGACGCCGTGCGCCGTCGCCGTCAGGCCACGCGCCTTGTCGGCGTGATCCCCCACGTACGCGACGTGCGCCGGGGCGGCTCGGCGTCCCTCGACATGGCGTGGGTGGCCTGCGGCCGGCTGGACGCCTACTACGAGTTCGGCGTGAACGCCTGGGATGTCGCGGCCGGTGCCGTCATCGTCACCGCGGCGGGCGGCACCGTGCAGGACATCCCCGCGGGACCCGAGGGCGCGCCGGGCACCCTCGCCGCGCGGCCCGGGCTGGCGGACCCCCTGCGCACGGTGGTTGACGCCGCGGCAGTGGGCATCGAGTAGGGGTCAGGCGGCCCGGCTGAGGTCGCGCCAGGTGGCGAGCAGTCGCTTGTCGAATGAGGTCACCGTCACGGGCTCGGGCTGGCGCCCCTGCATCTCAAGGGCCGCCGCCAGCACGAAGGCATCGGGCAGTCGGGCCCCGGTGCGCGCCCGGACCGCGGCTGCGCTCCGGGCGCGGGGGCGGGTGCCCTCGAGCACCTCGATGCGGAAACCCTCAAGGGTCAGGTGTACGCGGTCCTCCGATCCGTCCCGGGCACGCAGCGGCCCGACGAGGATCTCCGCCAACGTGAAGGCGCTCATGACGCGCTCCGGTATTCCGGTGAGGACATCGGTGAGCACCCGTCGCGCGCGACGGTGCTGGGCGTCCGCGGGGTTCAGCAACGCGATGACGACGTCGGCGTCGATGACCGTCACTCCCATTCCGACCGCATCTCCTCGAGGTAGCCGGGCGGGTACACCGATGGCTCGACGGATCCGGCGATCGCGTCGATGAGCGCCTCGGCGGTCTGGACTTCGATGCAGCCGTGGGCACGCGGGATGATGATCACGCTGTCGCCTGCCTTCAGTCCGGTGTCGCGGAGCACGTCGACCGGCAGGGTCACCTGGTTCTTGGACGAGATGATGGGCATGCACCCTCCTTTACCATAGAGGACACATAGTAAAGCACTCCCCGGCCGCCATCCGCGGCGGCCGGGGACCGTGACACCTACCCGCCGGCGCTCTCGCGGTAGAGGCGCCGGAGGACGGTCGGCAGGATGCCGCCGTTCCGGAGGTAGTTCATCTCGTTGGGGCCGTCGATGCGCGACTGCACCGGGAAGGTGCGGCCGTCGCCCAACTGCACGGTGAGCACCGCGCGCGGCTCCATGTCGGCGAGGCCGTGGATGGTGAACGTCTCGTGCCCGGACAGCCCCAGGACCTCCGGCGTCTGGCCGTCCATGAACTGGAGGGGCAGTACGCCCATGCCCACGAGATTGCCGCG
>SXQZ01000006.1 GCA_005792725.1 Actinomycetota bacterium | reverse complement strand
GTGCGCGACGGCACGGGTGGCGCCGCGCGGATCGGGCTCGCGGCGCTCGACCCGGCGGTGTCGACGGTGGTCGTGATGTGCGGTGATACCCCGCTGGTGGACCCCGCGCTGGTTGATGCGCTGGTGGCCGACCACGAGGGCCGCGGCCGCGCAGCGACGGGGGTCACGGCCGGTCTGGAGGACGGCGGGGCGTACGGACGCGTCATCCGGGACGGCACCGGTGTGCGGGTCGTGGAGGCCCGGGACGCCGGCCCCGACGAGTTGGGCGTGCGCGAGGTCAATGCCGGGCTGTTCGCGTTCGAGCGCGCCGCGCTGGCCGCGGCGCTCGCAGGCGTGGGCACCGGTAACGCGCAGGGTGAGGCGTACCTGCCCGACGTGCTGCCCATCATCGTGGGCACGGTGGGGGCGATAGTGGCCCCCGATGCAACGGTGGTGGCGGGCATCAATACGCGCGCGGACCTGGCCGGGTGCGAGGCGGTCATTCAGGGCCGGCTGAGGAACGCCCTGATGCTGGGGGGCGTCACCATGCCGGATCCCGCCCGGGTGCTCGTGGATGCGGGCGTGACGGTGGGCCGCGACACCACCGTGTGGCCCGGCACCGTGCTGCGCGGTGCCACGGTCATCGGCGAGGGCTGCGAGATCGGGCCCGACGCGGTCGTGCACGACTCCGTCATCGGTGACGGCTCGCGGGTGGTCAGCGCGCATGTGCTGTCGTCACAGGTGGGGTGCGGGTGCACGGTGGGGCCGTTCGCCTACCTGCGTCCGGGCGTCACAATGGAGGACGGAAGCAAGGCCGGCACCTACGTCGAGATGAAGAACACCCGGTTGGGCGAGCGGTCGAAGGTGCCACACCTGTCGTACATGGGCGATGCCGACATCGGCAGCGACACCAACATCGGCGCCGGCAACATCACTGCCAACTACGACGGGTTCCGCAAGCACGCCACCACGGTGGGCGAGGGCGTCCGCACGGGCAGCGACTGCGTGCTGGTGGCGCCGGTGGCGATCGGCGACCGGGCCATGACGGGTGCGGGGTCCATCATCACGGGCGACGTGCCCGAGGGTGCGCTGGGCATCGCCCGCGCACGGCAGTCGAACATCGAGGGATACACCGCGAAGGCCGAGGCGCGCGCGAGGCGGGCCGCGGGAAATGACTCCGAGGCGGGGACGGGCTAGTGGGAACCAAGAGCATCGACCGCGACGACTCCAAGCGGCTCATGGTTTTCGTCGGTACGGCCAGCACGGCGCTGGGCCAGCGCATCGCCGACCGCCTGGGCATCGAACTCGGTGACGTGGTCATCAAGCGCTTCGCCGACGGCGAGAACTACGTGCGCTTCGACGAGAGCATCCGTGGTGCCGACATCTTCCTCGTGCAGTCCACCAGCACGCCGGTGAACGACTCGCTGATGGAACTGCTCATCATGATCAACGCTGCCAAGCTGGCCTCGGCGCACCGCATCACCGCGGTCATGCCCTGGTACGGCTACTCGCGGCAGGACAAGAAGAGCAGCCCCCGCGAGCCCATCACCGCGCGGCTGGTGGCCCAGCTGCTGGAGGCCGCGGGCGTGGACCGCGTCCTCACCATGGACCTCCACGCGGGGCAGATCCAGGGCTTCTTCCAGATCCCCGTGGATCACATGACGGCAACCCCGATCCTGGCCGACCACTTCACCGAGCGGCAGTTCGCGGGCGACTTCCCCGAGGGGCTGGTGGTGGTGTCGCCGGACGCCGGCCGCGCGAAGCTGGCCAACCACTTCGCCGAGAAGCTCGGTGCCCGCCTCGCCGTGCTCGCCAAGCAGCGCCCTGACCACAACGAGGCCGAGATCACGTTCCTCATCGGTGACGTGGACGGCAAGGCCGCCCTGCTCATCGACGACATGATCGACACGGCCGGCACGCTGTGCGCCGGCGCCGCGGTGGTGAAGAAGGCGGGGGCCACCAAGGTCCTGGCCGCCGCGACCCACGGTATCTTCTCGGCCGACGCGTTCTCACGGCTGGAGGACTCGATCATCGAGGAGATCGTGGTCACCGACACCATCCAGGTGCAGAACGGATCGGCCGGCGGCAAGATCCGAGTGCTCTCGGTGGACCGAATCCTCGCCGACACCATCCACAACGTGTTCTGTGACGAGTCGGTGTCGGAGATCTTCGCGGGCGAGAACCAGCTGTTCTGAGGAATCCCCGGCGCCGTCAGGTGCAGGGGGCGATGACCGGCGAATCCGCCGGCTGGCCGCTTCGGACGAGTTCGAGCGAATTGCGCATCGCGTCCGGGCCGATCGGGGCCCCGGGCCCATAGGGGCTGTCGAGGACCGCGATGACCCCGACCAGCATGGTCAGCACCACGATCAGGGCGGCGCTCACGCCGATCCACGCGCCGCGCCCCGAGATGCGCTCCTGCACGCCGATGAGCATGACCAGGACGAAGACGCCCGTGAAGATTACGGCCCAGATCGGCACGGCGACCCGCGGCGGGGCCTGTGCGAGGCGCGCGTCGCGCGCGGCGGCGCGTTCGAGCATGCGCGCCCACAGCGCCGGGAAGTAGGGCTGCACGGCGGGGTCGGTCGCCGGCAGGCGGCCGATGGCGTCATAGAGCCGGGCGGTGCGTGCGTGCGTGACCAGCGATCCATCGGGGTCCCCGGCGGCCATCTCCGGCCACTCGTCGTCGGCGATGGACTCCATGACGCACACCACGGCGTGCTGGGTGGGGTTCGACATCCGATCGGGGAGCAGGGTCATGCTGCTGAACAGCGTGGTACTGGCGGTGGCCTCGACCCGGGCCGCGGTCTGGGCCTCGCTGCGGTGCCCCATGACGAAGAAGAGGATGAGGGACAGCAGCAGCCCCAGGGCGCTGCCGATGAATGCGGTGGATGCCCCCGTGTCGAGCGGGCCCCGACGACGACGGACGGTCCAGACCACGGTGAGTGCCACGGCGAGGACGGCCCAGAGGATGACGATCGCGAGCCAGGCGGTCATGCGACCGGTCCGACGCCGGCGTGCGCACGCTGCGCTCCCCGTGGCCGCATGCTCATGGCACCACGCGCGCCCCGCGCTCCCGGCAGGCCCGGATGCTGCCGAGGGCCTCGCGGCGGTCGCCGTAGCCGCGTACGCGGGTCTCCCCGGGCTCGCGGTCCGTGTACCCGGTGACGAAGTGCTC
>SXQZ01000070.1 GCA_005792725.1 Actinomycetota bacterium | reverse complement strand
GAAGGTCGATCGCTCGGCGGCGTACGCGGCGCGCTGGGTGGCCAAGAACGTCGTGGCGGCCGGCTTCGCGACGCGGGCTGAGGTGCAGGTGGCCTACGCCATCGGCGTCGCCCACCCGGTGTCGGTGAACGTCCAGACGTTCGGGACCGGGACGCGGCCCGAGGACGAGATCCTCGCGTGGATCAACGAGAAGTTCGATCTCCGCCCCGCGGCGATCATCGACCACCTCGACCTGCGCCGGCCCATCTACCAGCGCACCGCGGCCTACGGTCACTTCGGCCGGACCGAGCCCGAGTTCACCTGGGAGAGCACGGCGATCGGGGACGAGCAGGCTGGCTGATCCGGCGCCCGGGGGGACGGCCGCCCAGGTCGTCCCCCTCGTCGCCGTCCGCGCCCTGGACCGGGCGCTCGACTACGCGGTGCCCGCCGACCTGACCGATCGCGTGGTGCCCGGGACCCTGGTGGCGGTACGGCTGGGCCCGCGCGTCGTCCTCGGGGTCGTGGCGGGTCGCGCGGCGCCCACCCATGCGGGCACGCTCACGCCCATCGCGGGCGTGGTGGATGCGCCGGTCGTGCCCGCGCCGCTCATGGACCTGGCCCGGTGGGTGTCGGCCCGTACCCTTGCCCCCCTCGGCGCGTGCCTGCGTCTCGTCCTGCCGCCGGGGTCGGAAGGATCCCTGAGGAAGGGGCCCGGGGGAACCTGGCGCCTCGGCCCACCCACCGGGCAGGGACGCGAACGCCTGGTGGCGCGGGTGGTGGAGGGTGCACCGGACGCGGATGGCCGCCGTGCCGCCGTGCTGGCCGAATTGCGCGCGGTGGGGGGCACGCTGCCGGCCGCTGACCTGATGCGGGTGGCCGGTACCACCATGGCGACCATCCGGGGCCTTGCCGAGGACGGCCGTATCACGCTGGCACCCGAGCGGGCCGACGCGAGTGGGCTCGACTGGTTCGGCCCCGCCCCGCCCCGGGATGAGCCGCCCGTGCTGACGGCCGGGCAGGTGGCCGCTGTCGAGCGCATCACACGGGCGATGGATGCCGACGTCACCGAGGCCCTGCTCCTGCACGGGGTGACGGGATCGGGCAAGAGCGAGGTGTACCTGCGCGCCATCGCCGACGCACGCCATCGCGGCCGGACGTCGCTGGTCCTCGTCCCCGAGATCGCCCTCACACCCCAACTGCTCGGGCGCCTGCGCGCGCGGCTGGGCGAGCGGGTGGCCGTGTGGCACTCGGCGCTCTCCCCGGCCGAGCGCGCCGGCGAGTACCGCCGCATCGCGTCCGGCGACGCCGACGTGGTCCTGGGCGCTCGGAGCGCCGTGTTCGCACCGCTCCCCCGCCTGGGCCTGGTGATCGTTGATGAGGAACACGACGCGTCGTACAAGCAGGACGCCACGCCGAGGTACGACGCCCGTCAGGTCGCATACCGGCGGGCCCTCGATGCGGGTGCGGCCCTGGTGTACGGAAGTGCCACGCCCCGGCCCGAGGCATGGCACGCCCTCGAGCGCATCACGCTGGCCCATCGCGCCGATGGCGCGGAGATGCCCCCCGTGACGGTGGTGGACATGCGCACCCAGGCCTCGGGGCCGGTGTCGCGCCCGCTCGCCACGGCGCTCCAGGAGGCCGGGGTGCGTGGTGAGAAGGCGATCATCCTGCTCAACCGCCGGGGGTTCTCACGCACCACGCTGTGCCGGTCGTGCGGGTGGATCGCGCGCTGTCCCGACTGCGACGTGCCGATGGTCCTCCACCGGGAGGGCCGGAACGAGCGCCTTGCCTGCCACCACTGCGGGCTCGAGCGGGATCCACCCGGGGCCTGCCCGGCCTGCCGCTCGGTGGACGTGGGCCGGCAGGGATCGGGCACGCAGGCACTGGAGGAGGCACTCGCGCACATCGTGCCCGACACCCGGCTCGTACGGCTCGACGCCGACACCGCGACCCGACGCGGGGGAATCGTGGGGCTGCTCGCGGAGTTCACGCGCCCCGGGCCGGCCATCCTTCTCGGCACGCAGATGGTGGCCAAGGGCCACGACCTGCCGGCCGTGACCGTCGCGGGCATCCTCGATGCGGACGCGGCCCTCCAGCACGCGGACTTCCGCGCCGAGGAGCGGGCGTTCTCGCTGATCGTGCAACTCGCCGGGCGCGCCGGCCGTCGCCGGGGCGAGCCCGCACGGGTGGTGGTGCAGGCCTGGGAGCCCGCAGCGCGTGCGATCCGCCTGGGTGCCCGGCACGCGGTGGAGGAGTTCCTCGAGGGCGAGATCGCCCGCCGCGCACCGCGGGGCATGCCGCCGCACGGGCACCTGCTGCGTATCGTCGTCGAGGGCGAGTCCCACGAGCGGGTGGTGGCGGCTGCGGCCGAGGTGGCCGATGCGCTGTCCGGCACGGACCCGGCGATCTCGGTCCGGGGGCCCTCCCGCCTCCACCGCCTGCGCGGGCGCACGCGGCGCGCGGTGCTGCTGCAGGCCGCCACGTCGGCGGCGCTCACGGCCGCCGTGCGTCGCGTGCTCGACTCCCCGGGGGGCGTCGCACGGCGGGCGGGCGTGCGCATCGGGGTGGACGTGGACCCGCAGGACACCTGACACCGGCGTGGGATCCGGGTACCCTGCCCCCGGCCCATATCCCGACCCGAGGTCCCACGATGCCCGTCCCGCGAATGTTCGCGTCCCAGTCCGAGCCCCGCGCCCAGTGGACGCATGTGCTCGCATCCGTTCTCGCCCTGTGCAGTGCACCGCACCGGGTGGCCCTGATGCGCGAGTTTCTCGACGAGGACATCGAGGGCGTGGAGGGCGCCATCGTCCGGGAGTTCGCACCCGCGGGCGACGACGTCATCGACATCGTGGTGCAGCACCGCGACAAGGCGTGGGCCTTCGCGGTGCAGACCTCGCTGACGTTCCAGGGCGACCTCACGAGCCGCCTGGAGGCCGCTGCGGGGGCCTTGTCCGACTACGGTCGGGTCATCGTGATGGGCATCACCGCCGACCGCACCCCGGGCCCCTGCATGGATGCCGTCGCGACCGCGGGCATCGAGACGCGGTACTGCTCCTGGTTGCGGGTGCGTGACTGGGTGCAGGAGCGTCCGGAGCGCGGCAGTGCCCAGGGCGTGGACCTCGTGGTCCTGCAGCAGGCCGAGTACTTCCTCACCCCCAACGTCGCCGAGCTCTACCGGCTCGAGGACATCGTGCCGACCGTGCCGCCCGCGGCCCGCGAGGCCGTGACGGCCGCGTTCTTCGGACTGAACGACCTGTCGCCCGCGCCCCGCATCGACCAGGCCGCAGACGGCGCGACGGTCATCTTCCCGCGTACGGGTGACGTGAAGGCCCAACTCGTGATCCGTGGCGGCTCGGCACACCTGACGCTCGATGGCGCCGGGGACGTGGCCATCGGGTCCGACGCCGCCTGGGAGACCGCCGCCTCCGGCGCCCTGGCCATGGCGCGGCGCCTGCTCCCGGGGAAGCGGTAGCCATCACGGTCGGCGCGGGAAGCGCATCCGGCACCGTCGCCGGCCGTTGGGCCGTCGGGGACCCCATCGCCCGCGGCGGCCAGGCCACCGTTCATCGCGCAACCCACGTGACACTGGGGCGACCGGCCGCCATCAAGGTCTTCCATCCGCACGTCTGGGATGACCCGGCCTTCCGCACCCGGTTCCGCCACGAGTGCGAGGCGCTGGTGGCGCTCCAGCACCCCCACGTGATCCCGGTGCTGGATGCCGGCGAGTCGGACGGCACGGGGTGGATCGTGATGCACCTGGCCGGGGGCGGCAGCCTCGCCGACCGGCTTCAGCAGGGTCCCGTCGATACCGATGAGGCGGTGCGACTGCTCCGTCAGGTGGCCTCGGCGCTCGACGCCGCCCATGCCGCGGGGCGCCTGCATCGCGACGTGAAGCCCGCGAACGTCCTGCTCGAGCGTGACGGGCATGCCTGGCTCGCCGACTTCGGCGTGGCCCGCGGGGTCGGCACCACGACGACGGTGCCGGGCCAGATGATCGGTACCGCTGCGTACATGGCGCCCGAGGTCATCGCGGGCGGTCCCGCCCGCCCGCCTGCTGACCGGTACGCGTTCGCGTGCATGGCGTTTGAGGTGATCACGGGCCGCCGGCCCTTCCCGGATGGCGAGGTGGGCACGGTGCTGTTCGCGCACCTCGAGCGCACCCCGCCGCGCGCCCGGGCGATCCGTCCCGAGCTGCCGCGCCGCGTGGAGCGCGTGCTTGCCCGCGGGCTGGCCAAGGACCCCCGCGACCGCCCGCCCAGCGCAACGGCACTCGTGGATGCCCTTGCGGCCGCCCTGCCGCATCCCGACGCGACGGCTCCCCTCGGGGCCGTCGTACGCCCAGGCGTCGGTCGGTTCGACGATCTCCTCGCCGGTCGGCTCGGTGTGGTCCTCGGCCGGCTCGCCGATCACCTGCGGCGTGGCGACGTGGATGCCCTCACCGTCGGCCTCGTGGCG
>SXQZ01000069.1 GCA_005792725.1 Actinomycetota bacterium | reverse complement strand
TCGAGCGCGGCGAGGCGCCGGGGCCGGCGCATGTCGATGTACCGGTACGTGAGCCGCAACTCCTCCGAGGGCTCGGTGGTCTCATCCTCCACGGAGAACGGCACCGGCTCGGTCTCGGCCAGCCTCTCCATCGCCGTGACGGCCATCTCGACCCCGCCGGTCGCGATGCGGGGGTTGACGGTTCCCGGCGACCTCGCCACGACGCGCCCGTCCACGCAGATGACGTCCTCCAGGTGCAGCCGCTCGGCCGCCGCGTGCGCCGCGGGCGCCTGCTCGGGGTGGAAGACCACCTGGACGATCCCACTGCGGTCACGCAGGTCGATGAAGATGACGCCGCCGTGGTCCCGGCGGCGGTGCACCCACCCCGATACCCGCACGGGTTCCCCGATGGCATCGGCCGCACCCACCGCGGTGTGCGTCCGGTAGCGCGCCGCCCCGATCATGCGGGACCCCCGGATGCTGCGATGTGCGATGCGATCTCCCCCACCGGTACCTCCACCTGATCGCCGGTCTGCATGTCCCTGATCGTGGCGAGCCCCTCGGCGTGCTCACGGGCGCCGACGATGATCACATGCGCGGCCCCGAGCCCGGACGCGTGGCGCATCATGGCCTTCAGGCCCCGGCCGGCCGTGCCGGCCTCCACCCGGAGGCCCGACCGACGCAGGTCGCGCAGCAGCGGCATGAGCGCCAGCCGGATCGCGGCGTCGGGCACGGCGAGGTACGCGTCCACGAGCGCCGGCGACGTGGCCTCCCCTCCCAGGGCCATGGTGATCCGCTCGACGCCGGTGCCGAACCCGACCCCGGGCACCTCGGGCCCGCCGAGGGACGCCACGAGCCCGTCGTAGCGCCCGCCGCCCCCGATCCCGCTCTGGGCCCCGAGGTGATCGCAGGTGAACTCGAACACCGTGCGCGTGTAGTAGTCGAGCCCGCGCACCAGCGTGGGGTCCTCCTCGTATGCGATGCCCAGCAGGCGCAGCGCCGCGAGCACCTGCTCGTGGTGCTCGCGGGCCCCGTCGCCGAGGTGGTCACGCAGGCGCGGGGCGTCGGCCATGACGGCCCGCACGGCGGCGTCCGTCATGTCGAACAGGCGCAGGGGGTTCTCGCCCATGCGCTCACGCGCATCGCCCGGCAGGGCATCCGCGTGCGCGGCGAGGTACCCAAGCAGCGCCTCGCGGTAGGGGCCACGGCCCTCCGGATCGCCCATGCTCGAGATGCGCAGGCGCACCCCGGGAACGCCCAGGCGCTCGTAGATCTCCCACAGCAGGGCGATCATCTCGGCATCGAGGAGCGGGTCGTCGCTCCCGAACGCCTCGGCCCCCACCTGCCAGTGCTCGCGGAAGCGCCCGCTCTGCGGTGCCTCGTAGCGGAACATCGGGGCCAGATACCAGAGCTTGACGGGCTGCGGCTGCTTGTGCATCCCGTGCTCCGCGTACGCGCGCGCCACCGGGGCGGTGCCCTCCGGACGCAGGGTGAGGCTGCGCCCCCCGCGGTCCTCGAAGGTGTACATCTCCTTGCGCACGATGTCGGTGGCCGTACCGACCCCGCGCACGAACACATCCGTCTCCTCGAACGTCGGGGTGACGACCCGCCCGAAGCCATGCGTGGCCATGATCCCGGCGGCGACGCCCTCGATGACGGCACGCACACGGCCCTCGGCGGGCAGCACATCACGTGTGCCCCTGGGGGCTCTCGGCGCCACGACTACCGCTTCCCCATCCGCCGCTCCCACCGCCGCACGGCCATCCGGTGCGCCACGCGGTCGAGCACCATGCCCAGCGGGACCATGAGGACCCCCATGATGAGCGCGTAGCTGAACGCGGTCGTCGGCGAGTCGCCGTTGAGGTAGTACATGAAGAGGAAGAAGATCGCGGCGGCGAGCCCGGCCCGGACGAGCACGCTCTTCATACCCGCCCGCTTCGGAGCGCCCTTGGGCAGGCCGTCCTTGCGTCCGGAGGCCGGCTCGCCGGCCTCCGCGGCGACCACCTTGGACTCATGCCTCGGGTTCCTGACGGGTGGCGGCCCGGCCTTGGGCCTGCGACGGCGCTTGGGGGCGATCTCTCAGTCCTCCGTTGACTCGATGATCTGGTCGGGCCGCAACCCCGGCAGCCCCAGCTGGCCGGGGGACGGACCGGCGAGCGCGGCCCGTGGCACGAGGCCCACGAGCTCGGACTCCCCGGCGACGAGGCCCCGTGCGGCGGCCTCCCGCCACACCATCTCGACCACCGCGGGCAGCGGCGTGCGCCGGTAATCCTCCACGTTCATCGAGACCTGCGCAAGGCCGGTCCGCGGACACACCAGTCCGAGGGCGCGCACAGACGGCAGGCCTCCCCCGTCGCCGCCCTCCCTCACGGCCCGGGCAATGGCACGGGCATCGTCCCCGGACGCCCCCGGCAGCCAGACATTCCACGCGACGAGCGGGCCGCGCGCGCCCACCAGCACGACCCCGGCGGTGGGGTGCGGCGCGACGGGCCCGGCGTCCGGCACCACCTCGCCACGGGCCATCGCCTGCGCGAGGCGATCGAGCCCGGCGGCACGCAGCCGGGCGGGTCGCTCGCGCCCCTCCCCCGCCGCCTCGCCGTACCGCAGGCACGGCACCCCGACCTCCTCCCCGATTCGCCGGGCCGCGAGGTGAGCCGCCGCCACGGCCAGAGGCATCACCTCCGGGCGCAGGGCGACGAACGGGAGCACATCAAGCGCCCCGACGAAGGGGTGCACGCCATCGTGCCCGCGCAGGTCAATGAGATCCCGGGCGCAGGCCGCCAGTGCCACGCCGGCGTCGACCAGCCGGGGCGCATCCCCCGCGAGGGTGATGACCGTGCGGTGGTGGTCGGCGTCCGAGTGCACGTCGAGCACGCGGACGCCGGCGACCCGGGTACTGGCGACCAGCCGCTCGATGCGGTCGGCATCGCGGCCCTCACTACAGTTGGGCACCGCGATCAGGCCGCCGTCCACCCGATGGGATCCGCCGCTGCGCACGCTCGTCAGGCTGCTCACCTTCCTCCGGCCCTACACGTGGTCGGTCACCGTCACGGCCATCTCGGCTCTGGCGCTGATGGCCTGCACGATCACCCTGCCATACCTCACGCGCCGGGTCATCGACGACGTACTGACCGGGCGGCAGGCGGACGCCCTGATGCCGCTGGTGGTCATCGTGATCGTCATCGGCGTGATCCGGGCGCTGTTCGCCGTGATCCGGCGCATCCTCGCGGGCCACGTGAGCCTCGCGGTGGAGTTCGACCTGAGGGACATGGTCTTCGCGCACCTGCAGCGGCTGTCGTTCGGGTACTTCGACCGGATGCCCGTGGGCCAGCTGATGTCACGGGCCACCAGCGACCTCCAGACCGTGCGGTTCTTCCTCGGGTACGGGCTGATTTTCCTGTTCATGCACGCCTTCACCCTGGTATTCGTGACCGTCGTCCTGCTGCTGGTCAACGTGCCGCTGACCCTGCTGGCCCTGCTGATGGGCCCGGCCCTCATCATGGTGGCCGCGCGGTCGAGCCGCCGGTCACACCCGGTGCTGGTGGACGTGCAGCAGAAGGTGGCCGACGTCACCCAGACCGCCGAGGAGAGCATCGCCGGAATCCGCGTGGTGAAGGCATTCGGGCAGGAGGTCGCCCAGGGCGAGAGGTTCAGCGTGCGGGCGCACGATGCCTTCGCACGCAGCATGGACGCCGTGCGCCTCCAGAGCTTCTACCAGTCGCTCATGGGCTTCCTGCCCACGCTCGGCGTGGCCGTGGTCATCCTCGTCGGTGGGGTCCTGACGATCAATGGCGGACTGACTCTGGGCGAGTTCGTCCAGTTCTATCTGTACCTCGCCATCCTGACCTGGCCGTTCCGGTCCATCGGCATGCTCATCGGCAACGCGCAGCGGGCGGTGGCCAGCGGCCAGCGGGTGTTCGAGATCCTCGACACGGAGCCGCAGATCGCGCAGGCCGCCCACCCCGTGCCGCTCCCACCGGGCGGAGGGCACGTCGTGCTGGAGGGCATCACCTTCGGTTACGACCCGGACCGGCCGGTGCTGCACGACCTCGACCTCGAGATCCCGGCGGGGCGCACGGTGGCCCTCATCGGCGCCACGGGATCGGGCAAGAGCACGGTGACCCAACTGATCCCCCGCTTCTACGACCCCCAGGCAGGCCGGGTGCTCGTGGACGGCGTGGACGTGCGCGAGGTGCCGCTCGACGACATCCGGGGCGCCGTGGGCATGGTGACCCAGGACCCCTTCCTCTTCTCCGACACGGTGCGTGCCAACATCGCGTTCGGGCGTCCCGAGGCGGGTGATGACGAGATCACCCAGGTCGCCCGGATGGCGCAGGCCGACAGCTTCATCCGGGCGCTGCCCGACGGGTACGACACCGTGGTGGGCGAGCGCGGGTTGACGCTC
>SXQZ01000068.1 GCA_005792725.1 Actinomycetota bacterium | reverse complement strand
GCGTCGCCGTGGATGAGCAGTGCCACCGCCCGGTCGGTGTCGTGCTCGGCGATGGGGTTGGCACGGTTGGTCTGCGTGGCGCGCACGCCGCCCTCGGCCACCGCGTTGACCTGCTCGAGGTGGCTGGGGTTGGCGGCCAGGTGAACGCGCACGGACCGCCCGGCGCGTGACTTGAACGTCCCGTCGGCCCCGAGGTGGTACTTCACGTCCCCGGCCGGGGCGTACGGGTCGCCGACGGCGTGGTCCTCGCCGTCGTCCGTGAGTTCCATCTGGCCCTCGAACTCGGCGAGGATGGATTCGGCGGGCCGGCCGACGGTGTGCATGATGCTGGCCAGGCGGCCGCGGTGCGCCATGCCGATGTGCACCTCCGGCACGCCCGCCGCGGCCAGGCGCTGGATGATCTCATCCATCATCGGGATGACGGCGTCGCACCCCTCGATCGAGAAGGTCTTCTGGCCCAGGTAGGTACGGCGCAGGAAGCGCTCGAACACCTCCACCGACACCAGCCGCTCGAGGACCGCCCGGCGCTCGTCGCGCGGCAGCGGCGAGCGCACCTGCCCTGACTCGATGAACTCGCGCAGCCACTGACGCTGGTCGTGGTCGGAGATGTGTTCGATCTCGTAGGCGATCGTTCCGCAGTACGTGTCCGTGAGGGCGGGGTAGGCATCGGCGAAGGTTGCCCCCGGAACGGCCACCCCCAGGAGGGATGCCGGCACCAGACCCATGTGGTCGGCGGTCAGGCCCACCCAGGCCGGATCGAGCGATGGATCTCCCGGAGGGGCGGACCCCAGCGGATCGAGGTGCGCAGCCATGTGGCCGTAGGTGCGGAAGGCCCGCAGCAGCGACATCGCGCCGGCCAGCGCCGTGAGGGTGTCCTTGTCGGCGCTCGCGGCCACGGCGGGCGCCGCGCCGTCCGGGGCGGCGGCCTGCGGGGTGAAGTGGAGCGGCGCGGCCGCGGGCAGACCAAGGGCTGCCCGCATCTCGTCGTAGAACCCATCACCGCCGGCGAGCAGCCCCGCGAGATCGCGGAGGAAGGCGCCGCTCTCGGCGCCCTGGATCACCCGGTGGTCGTACGTGGAGGTGACGGTCATCACCTTCGAGACGCCCCAGACCTTGAGCAGGTCCTCGGGCACGCCCTCCATACCGGGAGGCCACGTGATGCCCCCGGTCGCGACGATGGTGCCCTGCCCTGCCATCAGGCGCGGCACCGATGCGTTGGTGCCGAAGCCGCCGGGGTTGGTGAGCGTGAGGCCTGCACCCTTCAGCTCGTCTGGGCTGATCCGGCCCGAACGCGAACGCTGGATGAGGTCGTCGAAGGCCGCCCGGAAGCCCTGGAAGCCCAGCGCGGCGCAGTCGCGGATGACCGGCACCAGAAGCGAGCGGCTTCCGTCCTTGCGCTCCACGTCCACGGCGATCCCGAGGTCCACCGTCCCGCGCGGGACCTTGTGCGGCGTGCCGTCAACGCGGGCGAACGCCGTGGCCATCACGGGTGTGCGCTGCACCGCGCGCACGACGGCCCACGCGATGATGTGAGTGAACGACAACTTGCCGCCACCCGCCACCGTGAGCGCCTCGTTCAGGCGCTTGCGCTCGGCGTCGAGCATCTGCACGGAGACCGTGCGGAAGGTGGTGGCCGTCGGGATGGACCGGCTCTCATCCATGTAGTCGGCCAGCGCCGCCGCCGGACCGGTGAGCCGTGTCAGGTCCGCGCCCGCGGGTGGCGCCGGGTCGGCCAAGCCACCACCGGTTCCGGCGTTCGCCACGTCGCCGCGGCGGATGAGGCCACCCGGGCCCGTCCCGGTGACCGCCGCCAGGTCAACCCCCGTCTCGAACGCCACGCGCGCCGCCATGGGCGATGCGGCCACGTCGCGCAGGGGCGGCCGCGCGTCCGGCGCCGCGGTGGGCGGTGGCGGGCCCGCCGGGGCGGCGGCACCGATCGTGGACACTGCGCCCGTGGCCACGTTCCCCAGCGCGCGGTTCACCGGAAAGGTCTCGCCATCGTTCACCGTGATCTCGGCCAGCGTGCCGGTGGCGGGGGAGGGCACCTCGAGGTCCACCTTGTCGGTGGAGACCTCCACGATGACCTCGTCCCGGGTCACGGCCTCCCCCACGGCCTTCCTCCACCCGGTGACCGTGGCCTCGGTGACCGATTCGAGGTCGGGCAGTTGGATCGCCACGAGTGCCTGCGGACCGCTATCGGCCGCGCCGGGGGCCGGGGCGCGCACGGGCCCCGTGCCGTTGCTCATCTCCCCGAGCACCTGTCCCACCTCGACGAGGACGCCGGCGCCGGCGCGGATTGCGGTGAGCACGCCGGATGCGGGCGCGGGGATCTCGACGTCCACCTTGTCGGTGGTGACCTCCAGGAGCGTCTCGCCCTCTGCGACCGCGTCCCCGACGGACTTCCGCCACTCGATGACGGTGCCCTCGGTCACGGACTCGCCGAGGACCGGGAGGACGATCTGGAGTGTCGCGTCAGCGGTCGCCACGTCGAGGCCCGAGGTTACGCCGGTCGGCGGCTGACGGCCGGACTTCGGTCGCCAGCCGGGCTCCCCGGGGACACGATGGGCGGGTACGGCCCGGGGGAGCCCGGCGCTGCGTGGTGATCGATCTCCCGGGCCACCGTACTGACGGTGCGCCGGACGTCGGCGCGGGTGAGGTCAGTCGAGGTCGAGCGCAAGGTCCAGCGCCGGAGCGGAGTGGGTGAGGGCTCCCACGCTCACGCTGTCCACGCCGCAGGCCGCGGCACGCGCCACGGCGTCCAGATCCATCCCACCCGAGGCCTCGGTGACGGCCGTGCCGCGGCACAGGGCGACGGCCGCGCGGGTGGTGGCCTCGTCCATGTTGTCGAGCAGGATGCGGTCCGCGCCGGCCTCCAGCGCCCGCCGCACGCCGGCACGGTCGTCGGCCTCCACCGCCACCGGCACCCCGGGCAACTCCTCGCGCGCCCGCGCCACGGCCGCCTGCAGGTCCACCCCGCCCAGGGCCAGATGGTTGTCCTTCACCAGCACCATGTCGAACAGGCCCATGCGGTGGTTGGTGCCGCCGCCTGCGGCCACCGCCGCCTTCTCGAGTGCGCGCCACCCGGGGGTGGTCTTACGCGTGTCAAGCACCGTCGCGGGATGTGCTGCCACCACGTAGCGCGCGGTCTGGGTGGCGATGCCCGACAGGTGCGACATGCCGTTCAGCAGCGTGCGTTCGGCGGACAGTACGGCGCGTGCGGGGCCGTCAACGCCCAACACGGTCTCGCCGGGCGCGAGGACGGTGCCGTCCACCGCCTGCCAGGTGCCCTCCACGCCCATCTGGCGCAGCACCTCCTCACCGAAGGCACGGCCGGCGAATACGCCGCCCGAGCGTGCGACCACGCGCCCGCGGGCCCGGGCGTCCCCCGGGATGATGATTCGTGACGTCACATCGCCCCGCTCGCCCAGATCCTCGGCCAGCGCGGCGACGACGAGGTCGGGCAGGTCCATCAGAGGGCAAGCATGCGATCGAGCGCAAGACGCGCATCGGCCGCCATGTCGTCATCCACCGTCACGACGTTCGGCACCTCACCGGCGGCCAGGCTCTCGAGCACCCACGTGAGCCTCGGCAGGGTGATGCGGTTCATGGTCACGCACGGGCACAGGTCCTCCTTCAGGCAGAAGACCGTCTTGTCGGGGTGGTTGATGCGCAGCCGGTCCACCAGATTCCAGTCCGTGCCGATGGCCACGGCGGATCCCGTCGGCAACTCATCGAGGCGGCGGATGATGTCCTCGGTGCTGCCGTCCTCGTCGGCGGCCTCCACGACCGGACGCGGGCACTCCGGATGCACGATCACCGTGACGCCGGGATACGTCGCGCGGGCCTCCTCGATCTGCCTCACGGTGAAGCCCGTGTGCACGTTGCAGAAGCCCTTCCACAGAATGATGTCCGACGCCGCGAGCGCGTCCGGCGCAATGCCGCCGAGGTCGGCCCGGCGGGGGTCCCACACCACCGGGGCGTCGGGGGCAAGACCCAGACGGCAGGCGGTGTTACGGCCCAGGTGCTCGTCGGGGAAGAAGAACACCATGTCGCCCTGCTGACGTGCCCACCGGAACGCGCGCTCGGCGTTGCCCGACGTGCACACGGCTCCGCCGTTGCGGCCGACGAAGGCCTTGAGGTCGGCACCGGAGTTCATGTAGGTGAGGGGCACGATCGTCCGGTCGGGGAACTGGTCGGTGACCTGCTGCCAGGCGTCGTTCACCGTGAAGATGTCGGCGCACTCGGCCAGATGACAGCCCGCCCCGAGGTCGGGGAGCACGACGCGCTGGTGCGGCTGCGACAGGATGTCCGCGGCCTCCGCCATGAAGTAGACGCCGAGGAACACCACGAGGTCGGCCCCGGTGGCCTCGGCCCCGCGGCGAGCCAGCAGGAACGAGTCCCCGGTGATGTCGGCGAACCGGATGACCTCGTGCTTCTGGTAGTGGTGGCCCAGGATCACCAGGCGGTCGCCCAGGGCCTCCCGTGCTGCGGTCGCGCGCGCGATCAACTCGGCCTGCGGAACCGTCTCCGTGGCCGCCGGGAGGGCGCAGGTGGGGGCCATCGTGGTCACGCTGCCTCCGTGAGGGTGAACGACGGCGCGGCCGCCGGGGTGTCGCCGGCCCAGCACATCCGGTGCGCCTGGGCGGGATCGGCATCGGGGAAGTCCGAGCGGAAGTGGGCGCCGCGGCTCTCCTCGCGGGCCGCGGCGGCGGCCACGATGAGGCGGGCCACCTCCAGCATGCCGGCGGTCTCGGGATCGGCGGGCAGCGGCAGGTCGGCGAGCCGCTCCGCGGCATCCGTGAGCCCCGCGGCGTTGCGCTCCACCCCGCAGCCATTCCACATGATCGGCCCGAGCCGGCGTCGTACCCCGGCACCGTCGGCCTCTCCGCGTGCGAGTGCCATTGGATCGGTGCGCGGCCCGGGCGCGGCCTCGCCACCACCCGCCGCCACG